>CAZAFQ010000020.1:0-9091 GCA_964484885.1 uncultured Candidatus Saccharibacteria bacterium
TCTTTTACTCTTGCTGGTCTTTTAGGGCTGCTTTTTCTTCTTTGATCGCCGCTAATTCTTCTTCAAGCATTTTTTCTTCATCTTCCAGTGCAGCTAGTTCGTTTTTTGGAGAAATGAATCTTCTGAAGCCGAGCCCATAGCCACCACGACAACCCCAGCCTCGTCTCATCCCGCCTCCACAAGGGCCGAGACCTCGACCGGTTCCCGCACCCCGTCCTGTTGGACCAGTTCCGTCAAATCTAGGCATATCCTTTTCACCTCCCTTCTTAATTTAAAGACATTCGACCTTTTTTACTAACTATTATGAATATACACCCATTATATTTCATTGTCAAGGTATAAATTTAACGTTTTTATACTTCATCAAGTTAGGCACCAACAGAGAATGGGTTTGTTTTTTTCTTTTATTCTCAGATAACGGTTATAATAAAAAAATGATAAGCAAAAGAAACTTACTTTACTTTTTATTCGTAATCCCTGCAGTTATTATTTTTTCTTTTTATGCTGGCCTGATTCCTGTTCGACAGTTTCCGACTTTAGAAAATCCTAAGAAGATTATCCTCAATTGTGAATTCCAAGGTCAGGAGTTAGTAATTGAAGAAACTCTCTATCAAAGTGTTCGAGATTATTACCGAAACGACCCCAAGAAGAAAGGCTATAGCACTCGGAACGAATATCAATATTTTATTACCGAGGCCGAAGAAGATAAAACGCTTAAGAAAATAACCGGGAAAATAAAAGAAAAAGCGATAATGTTAGATCTCAATTCAGATCGAACCTTAGACCTAGCGACCTGCTTTGTCCAGAACATTCCTTATGATGAAGCAAAAGCCAAAAAAGTTTTATCGACAGAAAAACAATTCTTTTCAAGTGCGGACTTCGAAGAAATGCAGGGCAGATTTCCTTATGAAACTCTTTACGACAATCAAGGGATTTGCACTGATAAATCATTTCTTGAGGCTGCTTTAGCTCGAGAGCTGGGATTTGGGGTATCTCTTTTAACTTTTGACTTAGAGCGCCATATGGCAGCCGGAGTAAAGGTTCCTATTGAGTATTCTTCTTTTAACACTGGCTATGCTCTTGTTGAAACAACAAATACTGGCTATCGAGTTGGCCAATTACCGATAATAGATGATAACCGTGGTCAAGTAAGAGATCCAAGTATTGTTAAAGCCACCGATGAGTTTATTCCAGAAATTATCCAGTCAAATCTTAGTAAACCGTCCCAAGTAATTACGGTGTCTGAGGGGAAAAGTTATGATAGGATTGTTTATTTATCTCAAATTGAAAAAAAATTGAGTGAAATTATCATAGAGCTTAATGCTCAAAATTATCAACTGGAAATCTTGAAAAATGAACTAATCAATCAGGAAGAGGTTGTAGATAACAAGCGGGAAGAACTTATTCTAGAAAAAGAGAGGCTTAAAGAAAAAGAGCTACAATATCAAATTAATCCGACTCAAGAAAATTATCAAATATATTCAAATTATTACAATCAATATTCAAGCTTATTTTACAATTTTAAGGCTTTATCTGATTCTTACAATCTGAAAGTAGATTTTTACAATCAGAAAATTGTCACTTTTAATGCCAATATTGATGAGTATAATAATCTCATAAAAATAGATTAAAAATGTTATAATCAAAATATGAAAAAGCCGAAGCTTTCCCAATCCTTAAAAGAAGAACTTTTAGAAGAAATTAAGAAAGAACGTTATAGAAGAATCGTTGCAAATATCACAATGATTTGTTTAGTGATAGTCGCCGGGATTATACTTAAGATCTTTGTTTTAGACGATTCAATCAAAATTGCCGATAATTCAGTCCGCCTGCCTCAGGATAAAATAGAAAATCAGCCAGAAATAAAACCGGAAGTAAAAGGTGAAGAAACCCAATCTAATTCCACCGAATCGTCTCTGCCAACATCGACCATTGCAACTACGACAAAACCAAAGCCAGATTTTGTTGAGTATACGATCGAAGAGGGGGATACTTTAGGAGGGATTGCAAATGCGAACGGATTAAGCTCCGAGGCTTTAATGAGCTATAATGGGATCATTGACCCAGTCAGCATTAAGCCGGGTCAAATTATTAAAGTACCTGTTAATTAAAATTTAAGGTAAGAAGAAAGGAAGGAGAAGAAATGATTAGCTGGATAATTATTGGAGTAATTGTTCTTGTCATTATCGCCTTAATTGCGATATATAATGGCTTGATTCGTTCACGGATAAGGGTTGACGAAGCTTGGAGTGACATTGATGTTCAATTAAAAAGAAGATATGATTTGATTCCGAATCTCATCGAGACGGTAAAAGGGTATGCCAAACATGAAAAGGAATTACTAGAGAAAATTACCGAGGCACGTAGTAACTCTATTAAGGCAACAGATCTAAAGGAAAAGGGCAATGCCGAGAATTTACTTTCGAATACGCTCAAGAGTTTATTTGCTGTAGCCGAAAATTATCCTAATCTTCGAGCCAATGAGAATTTTCTTGAACTTCAAAAAGAACTAACTGATACTGAAGATAAGATTCAGGCCGCAAGAAGATTCTATAATGGAAATGTTAGGGACTTTAATATAAAGCTACAAGTTTTTCCAACTAACTTTATTGGCTCGATGCTTGGTTTTTCGGTACGAGAATTTTTCCAAGCTGAGGAGGGAGAAAAGAAGCCGGTAGAAGTAAAATTTTAAAAAATGGCAACTGTTTATCAAGAGATCGGATCTAATAAGAGAAGAACCTGGCTTTTAATGTTCTTTTTTTTAGTTTTTATCATCGCTCTGGGTTGGATATTTTCGGTAGCCCTAGACCAATATTGGATTCTGCCTTTTGCGGTTATCTTTGCTTCGGCTCAGGCCTTCATTAGCTACTGGTGGAGCGATAAGATTACTCTAGCGATATCAGGAGCAAAGGAAATAACTCATGAAAACAATCGAGAAATCTTTCATATTGTCGAGAATCTTTGTATCACAGCCGGATTACCAATGCCAAAGATTTATGTTATTAATGATTCGGCGCCGAACGCGTTTGCTACTGGTCGAGATCCCAAGCATGCGGTGATTTGTTATACTACCGGGATCTTAGAAAAACTTGATAAGGCAGAGCTTCAAGGTGTGACGGCACACGAACTTTCTCATATCGGTAATTATGACATTCGGTTAATGACGGTTATTGTTGTTTTAGTCGGCATTGTTACTTTGCTTGCTGATTGGTTTCTAAGAATCAGTTTTTGGGGCGGAGGAAATAATGACAATAATCGTGGGCAACTGGGAATGATTCTGATGATAGTCGGGATAGTTTTTGCTCTTCTTTCTCCTCTGGTCGCCATGATTATTCAACTTGCCCTTTCTCGAAAAAGAGAATATCTGGCTGACTCATCAAGTGTTCTTTTAACAAGGCATGCTGAAGGGCTGGCAAGCGCACTGGAGAAAATCTCAATGGATCGAGAGCCTCTTGAGGCAGCCAACAAGGCGACAGCTCATTTATATATTTCTGATCCCTTGAAAAATCAAAAAGATTCTGCAAGGGGGTGGTTTAGCGGCCTTTTTCAGACTCATCCGCCGGTTCAAGAAAGAATTCGCAGATTACGAGAACTTTAAAAAGATTGTCCATATTTCTAATGTTTGTTATTATCAATTTGTAATAATGAATATAAGGAGGGATTATAATGATCATTTATATCCTAATCGGAGTGCTGGTTCTAATCGGGATCGGAGCGGCAGTTTATTTGGTAATTTTAAAAAAGCAAAACAAGGAAGGAGGGCTTGGACCGACCGAACAGCCGGATTTGTCGAATTCGATTTCTCAGCAAGAATTATCGCCAAATCCACCAGTTGGCGATGTTACCCCGCCAAGTCAAGATATGGGCATGCCCAATCCATCTGTAGCGCCCGAGCCGTCTCAATTTGAAGTGCCAACGATGCCGTCATCTAGTGATGGTTTTGCAGGTGCAGCAGATGTGAACATGCCAATATCCGAAGCTCCTTCTGAGAATGTTAATGAGATAAAAACTGCTGATCCAATTTTTCCGGCAGAACCGCAAAAAATGCCGGAACTAACACCGGACGCTCCGTTAGCACCGAGTAATGATCCGCAGCCGGAGACGAATCCGATGGAATCCGAAATTTCGGCTCCGACAACACCGGCTCCAGACACTCCGATTATGCCGGACAATCTTTCACAGCCACAAAGTACATCGGCACCAGAAGCACCTGCAACAGAGGTACCGCCAGCTTCTGACGGGGAGAGTCCAGAGCCCCCAACAATGCAGATATAAGAAAAGATAAAAAAGAGGATTTGAAAATCCTCTTTTTCTATATAAAAATACGAAAAACTTGCGAGTAACTTTTTCTCTTGTTTTGTTCGTGCTATGCTTTATTGATGAAGAGGATTACTTACAAGCAAGCAAAAGAACGAGTGAAGAGATTACGGGACTTAATCGATAAATTGAGATATCGATATTATGTTCTTGACGATCCGTCAGTATCAGATGCTCAATATGATTCATTAATGAGAGAACTGGTGGACTTGGAAGAAAAGTTTCCTGAATTGTATGATTATTCATCTCCTTCACAAAAAGTTGGCGGAGAACCACTTAAAAAATTTGAAAAAAAAGGCCATCGTCAGCCCATGATTTCATTAAATGATGCTTTTAATGAAGAGGAGCTGATAGCTTGGAACCAGAGATTAGCAAGGATTGTAGGAGAAAAAGAAATCCGAAAAGCTGATTACTATTGTGAAATTAAAATGGATGGTCTTGCTGTGAGCCTAGTTTATGAAAACGGAATCCTGGTCTATGCTTTAACACGCGGCGACGGTTTAATCGGAGAAGATGTTACCAATAATATTAAAACTATCAGAAGCATTCCTCTGTCTTTCAGGAAAGAGTCACGCTATTACAATTTTGCCAAAGATAAAATTATCGAAGTCCGGGGCGAGGTTTATATGCCGATTAAAAGCTTTGAGAGCTTAAACAAGACCAGGACAAAGAATAACGAAGTCTTATTTGCTAATCCTCGGAATGCAGCAGCCGGTTCAGTCAGGCAACTAGATCCGAGTATTACGGCAACAAGAAATCTTAATTTTATGGCCTATGCTTTGCTTGGATTTGGGACAAGAAAACATGAAGAAGAGCACCTTATCGTAAAAGACTTAGGCCTCCCAACTAATAAGTATAATCGCACGGTTAAGGATTTGATGGAGGTGAGGGATCTCTGGCATGATTGGGAAAAAATTCGATCTCAACTTCCTTATCAAATAGACGGTATGGTTGTAAATATCAATGACAGCGCCCTTTTTAAAAAATTGGGAGTAGTCGGAAAGGCGCCCAGAGCCGCCCTAGCTTTTAAGTGGCCGGCAGAAGAGGGGACGACAGTTGTTACAGATATTGAGATTCGAATTGGAAGAACTGGAGTTTTAACACCGATCGCTCATCTCGAGCCGGTCCTAGTTGCCGGATCAACTGTTTCTCGTGCCACTCTTCATAATGAAGATGAGATTCGGAAAAAAGACATTAAGATTGGGGATACGGTTGTGATTCACAAAGCAGGAGATATTATTCCCGAAGTCATCAAATCTATCAAAGAATTACGGACTGGAAAGGAAAAAGTATTTCAAATGCCAACATCATGTCCTGTTTGCGGAGGAAGGGTAGAAAAGAAAGCAGGGGAGGTGGCGCACTACTGTTTGAATAAGGCCTGCTTTGCTATCGAAAAAGAAAAAATTATTCATTTTGTATCAAAGGGCGCTTTTGATATCGATGGCTTAGGTGAAAAAATTATTGAGCAGCTTCTCGAGACCGGTTTAATTACCGATGTTGCTGATATTTTTGCTTTAAAAGTCGGGGATCTATTACCACTTGAAAGATTCGCTGAGCTTTCTGCTAAAAATCTTATTGTTGCAATAGCAAATTGCAAGGAAATTACTTTTTCTAGATTTATTTATTCTTTAGGAATTAGACATGTTGGGGAGGTCGCTGCTTTTGATCTTTCCCGGAAGTTTAAAAACTTAAAGGAGCTGAAAGAGGCTGATATAGAAAAACTGACTAAAATAGAAGGGATTGGGACGATTTCGGCCAAGAGCATTTTTGATTGGTTCAGAAATCAAAAAAACTTGGAAGTCTTAGACAAGCTTTTTAAAAATGGAATCGAAATAATTTATGAAAAAATATCCCAAAAATTAGCCGATCAAAATTTTGTAATAACCGGGACTTTGTCGACATTTTCAAGAGAACAAATAGAGGAGATGGTGAGAAGAGAAGGCGGAAAGATTCAAAATATGGTCACTAAAGAAACTGATTTTTTAATTTTAGGTGAAAATCCTGGTAGTAAATACCAAAAAGCCTTAGAAAAGGGAGTTGAGATTATTAATGAAGAAGTCTTTTTAAAAAAGCTTAAATAAGTTATAATCTTAAAGTTAATAATTTTTTAAAAAAGAGAAGTGCGTTGAGTCAGAATTTAAGAAAAGAAGAAATTGAACATTTGGCCCAATTATCAAGAATTGGTCTAAAAACGGATGAGGTAGAAAGACATCAACAGGAAATATCTAAAATCCTTCGATATTTCAATGAATTGCAGTCTCTAGACACCTCAAAGGTCCCGCCTTTTACAAGTTTCGGGCTTAAAAATAGGGTTCGAGATGATGAGATAAAGAAGAGTGAAATATCTAGAGAAGAGATTCTCTTAAATGCTCCTTCAAAAGAGAGGGGTTTTATTAAGGTAAAATCTGTTTTTAAAAATGGAAATCATCGATCTTAGTATTATTGACTTAAAAGAGAAGATTGCCAGCGGAGAGCTTTCGAGGCTTGAAGTGGTAAAGGCTTATCTTTGCCGTGTCGCGAAAGCAGAGCCAAAAATCAATGCCTTTATTAGTGTTTTTAATGATGAGGCATTAAAAACGGCAACAAGGCTAGATAATCAAAATGATAAAGGGGCTTTGAGCGGAATACCGGCAGGGATTAAAGATCTTTTTTGTACTAAGGGCTTGAAAACCACTGCTGCTTCAAAGATGCTTTCTAATTTTATTCCACCCTATAATGCTGAAGTTGTTCGAAGATTAATTAAAAATGGTAGTATTATTCTAGGAAAAAATAATTGCGATGCTTGGGCTCACGGTGCTTCAAATGAAAACAGTTTTTTTGGTTCGGCGCATAACCCTTGGAATCTAGAGAAAGTTCCCGGCGGATCATCTGGAGGCTCGGCAGCAGCGGTTGCAGCTGGGGAGTGTGCATTTTCAATCGGTTCTGATACCGGTGGTTCTATCCGGCAGCCGGCAAGCTTTTGTGGGGTTGTTGGTTTGAGACCTACCTATGGGCGAGTTTCTCGTTATGGGTTGATTGCCATGGCATCATCTCTTGATGCGGTTGGTCCAATTACCAAAACCGTCAAAGATGCCGCCTTTATTTTATCGGTAATTGCTGGAGAAGATGAGAAGGATGCCACCTCTTGTTCTGACCGAGTTCCTGATTATCTTGCTGGACTTGAACAATCGTTAAAAGGGAAAAAAGTCGGGGTTCCTAAAGAATATTTTTCTTTAGGCCTAGATAAGGAGGTGAGAGATGCTTATCGGACCTCACTTAAAATCTTTGAAGATCTAGGTATAGAAACGGTAGAGATTAGTTTGCCGCATGCTAAATATGGGGTTGCTGCTTATTATATTATCCAATCGGCTGAAGTTTCCTCAAACTTGGGTCGTTTTGATGGCATAAAGTACGGATATTCTGCTGCTAATGCTGACAGCTTGATAGACTATTACTTTAAAACCAGAGATGAGGGCTTTGAAGAAGAAGCAAAAAGACGGATTATGCTCGGAACTTATGTCTTATCTTCAGGCTACTACGAAGCATATTATTTGAAAGCCCAAAAGGTCAGAAATTTAATTATTAATGATTTTAAAAAGGCTTATGAAAAAGTTGATCTTATTTTATCACCTGTGACGCCGACTACAGCTTTTGGGATAGGCGAAAAAGTTGCTGACCCATTAGCAATGTACTTGACTGATGTTTTCACTGTTCAGGCGTCACTCGCCGGGTTACCTTCGATTTCAGTTCCGGCTGGTTTTTCCAAAAACAAAATGCCCATTGGTATTCAACTCATTGGGCCGAGGTTTAGAGAAGACTTAATCTTAAATACCGGATATCAATTTGAACGGGAGACTTTTAGTCAGAATTGGAGAAAATTTAAACCCGAGGTCTAAATGGGAAAAATAAAAAAAATAAAAGCGGAGCGGAAGCAGGCAAAGATTGTTAGAGAAATGGCAAAGGCACGAAGAAAAAAGATTTTTCTGAGATCAGCTTTAGCCGCCTTTTTTTGCTTGGTCTTAATTTTTGGAGGAGTTATTGTGAATAAAAAATATCCAAATATTCTGAAATTAGCGACTGAAAAGAGCGAAGCGACAACAACAACAAAAGTAAAGAAGTATGATAGCTATCCTTCAATGGATATTGATCAAAATAAAAAATATTTAGCTTCTCTTACAACTAATAAAGGGAATTTTGAGGTGGAGTTAAATGCTCAGGAGGCGCCAAAAACGGTTAACAATTTTGTTTTTCTTGCTCGAGAAGGTTTCTATAATGATTTGACGTTCCATCGCATTGTGAAGGATTTTATGATTCAAGGAGGTGATCCTAGCGGAGATGGAAGTGGAGGACCGGGGTATAAATTTGACGATGAGCCTGTGACAGGAGATTATAATCCCGGCATTCTGGCGATGGCTAATTCCGGAAAGAATACCAACGGATCCCAATTCTTTATCATGACCGGAGATTATTCAGGAGGTAAGCTTCCAAAAGATTATGTTATTTTTGGGCAGGTGATAAATGGCATGGAGACGGTAACAAAAATAGCCGAAACTCCGGTAGAGCAGTCCGATTCTGGCGAAATGTCTAAGCCTCTTGAAAAAATTATAATTGAAAAAATTGAGATCAAAGAAACATGATTTTTCAAATTATATCGGTTCTTCTATTCATATTAGTGATATTTTTTCTTTTCAGATATTCAGGAAAAAGAAAATTTTTAAATTCAAAGGGCTCTTTAGACAAAAACTTTGTTATTAACCGGTGGGAAGACATTCAGAACCTTGTAAACTTAGGCAAA
>CAZAFQ010000021.1:0-6360 GCA_964484885.1 uncultured Candidatus Saccharibacteria bacterium
CGGTTGAGCTCCTCGCTGAAGAAATCCAGGTATTTTCTGCCTCAGAAACAACACCTTTCTCGATAAGCGATACCGAGGAGGTAGGAGAAGAGTCAAGACTGAAATATCGATATTTAGACCTCAGAACGAGTAGGATGCTTTCTAATCTTACTAAGAGGCTTGAGGTTAATAACTTTATCCGTAACTGGTTAACATCAAAGAGTTTTATTGAGGTTGAAACCCCGATTCTTACAAAAAGTACTCCGGAAGGTGCGCGAGATTACATTGTGCCTTCTCGCCTCCAAAAAGGAAAATTTTATGCCCTTCCTCAAGCTCCACAACAATATAAGCAATTACTGATGGTCTCCGGTATTGAAAAGTACTTCCAAATCGCAAGATGTTTTAGAGACGAAGATTTGAGAGGAGACCGTCAACCAGAATTTACACAGCTTGATATTGAGATGTCTTTTGTCGATTCAGATGACATTATCAATTTACTAGAAGAACTAATGATCGAGATGCTCAAATCCTGTTACCCTAATAAAAAAGTAAAAACACCTTTTGAGAAATTGACCTGGCAAGAGTCAATGAAAAAGCATAAGAGCGACAAACCGGACCTGAGAAAAAACAAGGATGATAAAGACGAGTTGGCGTTTGCCTGGATTATAGATTTTCCCTTATTTGAAAGAGATGAAGAGAATAAGCTGACTTCACTTCATCACCCCTTCACTTCTTTTTATAAAGAAGATGAAAAATTATTAGAGTCAAATCCGGTAGCGGTCAGATCGCATGCCTTTGACCTGGTTCTTAATGGAACAGAGCTGGGAAGCGGGAGCATTAGAATTCACGATCCTAAAACTCAAGAAACAATTTTCAAAATGCTAGGAATCTCAGATAATGAAATCCAGAATCGCTTCGGTCATTTATTAAGAGCCTTCAAATACGGCGTTCCGCCTCATGGCGGGATGGCCTGGGGTCTTGACCGACTGCTCATGATTCTTCAAGGGGAAGAAAGTGTCCGAGAAGTTATTGCCTTTCCGAAAACTCAAGAAGGTAAAGATTTAATGATGGAAGCCCCAACAGTAATCGAAGAAAAGCAGTTAAGAGAGGCTCATATCAAAATCCGAGAAAAATAATGGCTTATAAGATCAAGACAAAGCTTTTTGAAGGGCCGCTCGATCTTCTTCTCAATTTAATCGAAAGTCGAAAACTAGATATTAACCAAATCTCTATCTCCTCCGTTACTAATGAATACTTGACGATAATTGCCGAGATGAAGAAGTCAAGTGAGGAAATCGCTGATTTCTTGGTTTTAGCGTCTCGTCTTCTCTATATCAAGAGCAAGGCACTTTTGCCGGTAATCACTAGCGAAGAACAGGAAGAAACAGACGATTTAGAAGAACAATTAAAGGAATATAAGAAGTTTAAAGAAGTCAGCCTGGAACTGGAAAAAATCTTAAGCCAAGAGCAAATAATTTATCCGGTAAAAGGCCCTGAATCAAGCAATGAAGTTTTTCTTCCGCCCAAAAACATAACCCTGGAAAATCTAATCAATATTCTAATGGAAGTTCTTAAGAAAATACCGGAAGAAAAAGAAATCGAAAAAAAGTTAGAACCCAAGATTAGTCTCCAAGAAAAGCTCATTTTCTTAAGAGAAGCAGTTGCTAAAAATAAAAAAATATCTTTTTCCGAATTATTGAAAAAAACAAAGTCAAAAATAGAAATAATTGTCACTTTTCTGGCCGTTCTTGAAATGTCAAGAACCAGAGAAATTCTCCTAATTCAAAAAACAAATTTTAGCGATTTAATTCTAAAAAAGATATAATAAGAACATGAAAAAGGATTTAAAGTCAAAAATAGAAAGTCTCCTTTTGGTTACTGAGGTTCCGATAGACTTAAAGGAGCTCTCCCGGCATCTGGGAATAAACATCGCTTTGGTAAAATCTGAAATCGAAGCACTGACTGAAGAATATAAGAGCCGAGGGATTAGAATAATTAAGAAGGGCGAACAGTATGTCTTTGGTACAGCGCCAGAAAATACCAACCTCGTAAAGACATATTTAAATGAAGAATTACGTCAAGAGCTGACCAGTCCCTCTCTTGAGGTCTTGGCAATTATTATTTATAAACAGCCTGTCACAAGAGCCGAAATCGAAGAGATCAGAGGAGCAGATTCATCCAGAAATATCAGAATTCTCTTAATGAGAGGCCTGATAGAGGAAAGGGGTCGTAAGGATACGCCCGGGAGACCGATTCTTTATGGAACAACCTTAAAGCTCCTTACTCACTTCGGCCTGGAAAATGAATCAGACCTTCCTAAATTAGAGCTTGAATTTGAATTAAAAAGTTAGATTTAAATGTTAAGAATCAGTAATTTTTTGGCTCAAGCTACAGGTGAATCCCGAAGAAAATCTGAAGCCCTCGTTACGTCAGAAAGGATAAGGGTTAATGGAGAATTAATCACTGATTTAGCCTACCGGGTTAGCGATAAGGATATAGTAAGACTTGACGGTAAAGAATTGAGTTTAATCCCTAAAGTTTACTATTTACTCAATAAACCAAGCGGCTATACCACAACCCGAGCCGATCGTTATGCTAAAAAAATTATTATCGACCTTGTTCCAAACAATCCGCCAATATTTCCGGTCGGAAGATTAGATAGAGAAACAAGAGGGCTCATCATCCTAACTAACGATGGGACTCTCGCTAACAAGCTAACTCATCCCAGCTTTGAAAAAGAAAAAGAATATGCGGTTATAACAAACCGCAACTTGACTAAAAAAGAGATTAACTTGCTAGCCTCTGGGATAAAACTTGAAGAGGGAAAGACCAGGCCGGCAAAGATTCTTCGATTGGACGAACGAAAGTACTCAATTATCATTCATGAAGGGAGAAAAAGACAAATAAGAAGAATGCTTGAAGCAATTAAGGTCCAGATTCTTGACCTGCAAAGAATTAGAATCAATCGTCTCAAGATTGGAAATTTAAAAGAAGGACAATATCGAAAGTTAACTCAAACCGAGGTGAAAAAACTTTATGACTAAGATAATTCTCTTTTTTTTATTAATCACTGATATTTTCCCCGGAAAATCAGGGACTACAGAATGGTTAGAAAACAAAATCGTACCGCAAGAACAAGAAACAGAAATTCAAGAAGAAATAAAACAACCTGAAGTGCCCCCTTTTAAACCGCTGCCATTTAAAACCGGATTGCCCTCAGAGCCTATTATTAATGCAAAATCAGCCCTTATTACCGATCTTGATACCGATACTCGACTTTATGTCAAAGAAGCTGCTACCGCCTTTCAGATAGCAAGCCTAACAAAGTTAATGACGGCTCTTTTGTGTGTCAACTTCCAGCCAGATCTTACCAAAACCGTTGAGGTAAGCGATCTTTCATTAACAAGAAGCTCAGACGCTACAATGGGTCTTATTCTCGGGGAAAAAATTAGCTACCAACACCTACTAGAGGGGCTCTTGATCAATTCCGCCTCGGATGCCGCTGTTACGTTGGCGCAAAGTTGCGGGATGAATTACCAACAATTTATTACCGAAATGAATTTAGAGGCACAAAGAATAGGCATGAAAACCACGAAATTTGATAATCCGGTCGGTTGGGACAGCTCTCAAAACTTTTCGAGCACAGAGGATCTGACACTTTTATCACGAGTCGTTCTAAAAAATCAAAATTTAAGAAATATTATAAAGATAAAAGAAAAAGTCATTACTACCGCTACCGGTCAAGGCCACTTACTCATTAATACAAATAGCCTTTTGGACGGAAAAAAATATTTTGGAGTCAAAACGGGCTTTACTTATCAAGCCGGTGGCTGCTTGATCAGCTTAGTGAATATAAAAGACAAAGATGTTCTAATTGTTATCGTCGGTGCAGGTGATAGATTTGAAGAGGTTAAGAATCTAGAAGCTTGGACCGAATTAAGTTATAATTGGTGATTAATTTAAAAAATGAGTTAAGAGATGAATAAAATCGCCCTCGTAGGTAAGCCAAATGTTGGAAAGAGCTCTCTTTTTAATAGGCTGATCGGTAAAAGACAAGCCCTAATTACCGAAATCCCCGGAACCACCCGAGATATTAACCAGGTTACCCTTAAATCTAAAGAAAAAGAAATTTTGCTGATTGATACCGCCGGCTATGACTACAAGAAAGAAGACCCGTTAGCCCATTTAACTGACGAACATTTTCAGAAGGAAATTGATATGAGCGATTTTTTTATCTTTGTAGCTGATGGAAAGACTGGGATTACTCGGGAAGATCAGATTTTGGCAGAATTTTTGCGGAAACACAATAAAGAAACTATCCTGGTTGTTAATAAGTCTGACCTTAAAGGGACTGCCATCATTCAAGATTTTTATAAACTTGGCTTTGGAGAGCCTCTTCCGGTTTCCGCTATCAGAGGGTCAGGAATCGTGAATTTAAAAAAGAAAATTTTTGATTTTGCGAGCCAAGAGAAAGAGGCCAATAATAAAGAAAAAATAAAGATTTCAATAGTTGGCCGACCAAATGTAGGAAAAACTTCTTTTTTAAATAAATTAATCGGGGATAAAAAATATATCGTAAGTAATATCCCGGGAACTACTAGAGACATCAATGCGGCCACCGTCGAATATGAGAATCACGATATTATTTTTCTTGATACGGCCGGCCTGAGAAAGAGGGGCAAGATCGGTCGAGCCGGCCAAAACATTATTGAAAAATTTTCTGCAGAAAGAACAAGAGAAGCCATCAAAGAATCGGATATTTGCTTACTGATAGTTGATGCCCCTGAAAAAATTACTTCCCAAGATTTACACATCGCCGGAGAAATTAAAGAAGAGGGAAAGGGGATCATAATTATTATCAATAAATGGGATCTTGCCGAATCATTCAACCATAGTTACGACACCGTAGAGAGCTTTACGGCTCTGGCAAAAAATAGATTTGAGTTTTTGCCTTATGCTCCAATAGTTTTTGTGTCCTCCGAAAGCGGAAAGAATATTAATAAAGTTTTAGAATTAATCCTTAAGATAAAACAAAGAAGAGCGACTAGAATTAAGACCGGAGAATTTAACACTTTCCTGGCTAAAGCGCTTAAAGACGCGCCTTCAAAAATAAACGCTCAAAAAATAAAATTTGGACAACAGGTGGAAATCGATCCTCCAACTTTTATTTTTTTCACTTCATGCCCCGGACTAATCCATTTTTCTTTCCGCCGCTTTCTTGAAAACAGGATTAGAGAGAAGTGGGATTTCAGCGGGACTCCAATTAAACTTTTCTTTAAAGCAAAAAAGTAAGTTATAATATTTTTTATGAGACAACGAACACTAATTGTTGGGCTTGGGAATCCCGGAATCTCCTACAAGAATACCAGGCATAACTTTGGTTTTATTGTTCTTGATAAGATTGCTAAAGATCTGGAAGTAAAATTCAACAACGTTCCAAAATTCCAAGCTAAGATAATCGAACATGAAAATTTTATGCTCGCCAAACCTCAAATATTTATGAACCTCTCGGGTGAATCGGCTTCAAAGATTGCTTCTTTTTATAAAATTGAGACAAGTAATATTGTAGTGATTCATGATGATTTTGATCTTCCGCTGGGTTCTATTCGAATGCGCCAAGACGGAAGTGCCGGGGGGCACAAGGGAGTCGCCTCGATTATCTCCGCGCTGGGAGAGGGTTTCTACCGCATTAGACTGGGTATCGGCAGAGATGACAGAAAGACTGAGATGGAAAAATTTGTTCTTCAGAAGTTTAGAAAAGAGGAAAAGATGCTGGTCAATAAAGTAGCCCTGGAGGTATCGAGAATTATTATAAATCTACTCAGGGGGATGCCAATTGAACCGAAAACAATAAATATAAAAATAGAAAAAGGGCCGTAAAACCCTTTTTCTATTTTTTCAAAAAATCTCCCCTTGTTGCAACAATCGTCCTTGGGACTTAACCGGTCACTGCAATATTTGCTGACCGGCGTGTTACAGGGAGAAACCTACCAACAAGCAAGCATCTTAAAGGAGGGTGATTTAAGAAGGCTAAACTTGTTAGTAGGTCCCTCGCTCCAACTTGTTCCATCGCCTAAAACAAACTATAATTGAACGATGTGTAATAATAGCACATAACATCCAAACTGTCAAGAACTTTTTTAAAAAAACTCATGATTCAACAAGAAATGAAGCTAAAGAACCAAGAGAAGAATCCATACTCATTGACCCCAGGTGTGACTTTGAACCCTCTTGGATATCGTAGTCAGGAAATAAATTTGACAATAGTGCTAATAAAAGGTAAATTAAAAAAATTTGGGAGGGTCAAATTAGATTTTGAGTAAATAAATGAGTAAAAACCTATTAATAGTTGAATCGCCGGCAAAGGCCGGTACAATTGAG
>CAZAFQ010000021.1:6370-9091 GCA_964484885.1 uncultured Candidatus Saccharibacteria bacterium
AAATATTTAGGAAGTAGTTATAAGGTTCTGGCAAGCTACGGTCATGTTAGAGATTTACCCAAAAGCAAATTGGGTATTAACATCGAAAAAAAGTTTGAACCGGAATACGTGGTTCCAACAAAATCAAGAAAAAATTTAAATGTCATAAAAAAAGAAGCCGAGAAAGCCGAGCAAGTACTGCTGGCAACTGACCCCGATCGGGAAGGAGAAGCAATCGCCTGGCACATCGCTCACGTTTTAAAACATCCCAGGATCGGAAGAATCTTATTTCATGAAATTACCCCGGAAGCGATTAAGGAAGCGGTTACCAAGCCCCAAGAATTAAATACAAACCTTTTCAATGCCCAACAAGCCAGGAGGTTACTCGACAGGCTAGTAGGCTATTCCTTAAGTCCACTATTATGGAAAAAAATTAGAAAAGGCCTCTCGGCCGGAAGAGTTCAATCCGTAGCCGTAAAAATAATTGTAGATCGAGAAAAAGAAATCAGAGACTTCAAGTCGGAAGAATATTGGGAGATTTTATTAACCCTGATAAAAAGTGGAGATTCCTATACTGCTAGGGTTCTAAAAAGAAACAACCGGGAGTTAATAATTAAAAATGGGGAAGAAGCTAAAAAGATCGAAAGAGAACTGAAGATCGGTCAGTTTAAAGTATCGGACATCGTCAAGAAAGAGATAAGAAAGAGACCGGCACCACCCTTTATCACCTCAACTCTGCAGCAAGAGAGCGCTAAAAAGCTGGGCTTCAGCGTTAAAAAAACAATGATAGTCGCTCAACAGCTCTATGAGGGCATTAGTCTTGGCAGCAAATCACCGGTGGGTCTAATTACCTATATGAGAACCGATTCACTGAACCTTTCCTCAAAGTTCAAAGAAGAGGCCAAAGCCCTGATCAATAATGAGTTCGGCCAAGAATTTGTTAATAAAAAAGATCGGATTTTTAAAAAAAGCAAGCTTTCGCAAGAAGCTCATGAAGCTATCAGACCAACCTCTCTCTCAAATATACCGGAGGAAATTAAATCTTTCCTTTCCACTGACCAGTACAAATTATACTCGCTTATTTATGCTCGTGCTTTGGCATCACTGATGTCTGATGCCCTCTTTGAAAGCATTAGAGTTGATTTTTCCGATGGCAAGTATCTAGCCCGTGCCAACGATCAAAAGAATATTTTTAAAGGCTACCTGAGGGTTTATCAAGAAACAGGCGATAAGAGTCTCCAAGAAAGCAAAGAGAACAATCAGAAAGGCAATCTCAAGCATTTGAAACTTGATGATTCGTTGTCACTTACAGAAGTGATTAGCGATCAAAAATTCACTCAACCGCCAGCTCGATTAAATGAAGCCTCTCTAATAAAGATTCTGGAAGAGAAGGGAATTGGCAGACCATCTACTTATGCCCCCACGATCTCTACTATTTTGCTAAGAAAATATGTCAGGATCGAAAACAAAAAATTTATCCCGGAAGATATCGGCTTTATCGTTACTAAAATGCTTGAAGATAACTTTCCGTTTATCGTTGACACTGAGTTCACTGGCAGAATGGAAACAGAACTAGATGAGATTGCCATTGGAGAAAGAAAATGGCGAGAGGTTTTAAGCAATTTTTGGGTTCCTTTTGAAAAAACCTTAAAAGAAAAAGGTGAAAAAATTGATAGAGTGAAAATGCCAGAGCGAGAAACTGATGAAATTTGTGAAAAATGTGGGGGGAAAATGGTTATCAAAGTCGGAAGATTTGGAGAATTTCTCGCCTGTAGTAACTTTCCTGATTGTAAAAATGCCAAGCCACTCTTAAAAACTATCGGCATGAAATGCCCGGAATGTCAAAAAGGTGAGGTCATTGAAAAAAGAACCAAGAAAGGACGCACTTTTTGGGGATGTAGCCTTTACCCAAAATGCAGTTACGCTTCTTGGAATAATCCTAAAAATCCGCCAAAAAAGAACCGTTAACATTTCTTGACACCTTCTCGCTGTTATGCTATAATTAAACTTGTTAAAGTTAGATAATTAATGGTAAAAACAGCCTCAACTAAAGAAAAGAAAAAGCAAGTTCTGGATCTCGAAAGAGAGGTCTCTTTTTTGTTGTCAGAAAAAGTTTTAAAGAAAGAGAGAGAACAACAAATTCTGAAGAACCGATATGGACTGTTTGGACTCGACATAAAAACCCTTGAAGAGATTGGTCGCAACCTTAAGATTACTCGAGAAAGAGTGAGGCAGATTGAAAAAAGTGCCCTAGGGAAAGTTGCTAATGCCGCTTCTAAGATAGAAAGCCTCAATAACTTTTTTATTAAAGTCGAGAATACTATTAACCAAACCGGTGGGGTAATTAATGAAG
This sequence comes from uncultured Candidatus Saccharibacteria bacterium, assembly GCA_964484885.1. GTDB lineage: Bacteria > Patescibacteriota > CPR2 > UBA1875 > CAZAFQ01 > CAZAFQ01. The sequence goes on from CAZAFQ010000021.1 coordinate 8,703, forward strand.
AAAGGTTAGTTTCGAAATTTATCAATACCAAAAACCAAGACCAAAAAAATGTTAACGCTTTCTTATTTTTAGCTCGTTTAAATAGAAAGATTAGCAAGCATAATGAAAATAAAGAATTTCGTGCTTATTGGTATACCTTAAGACAAACTACTAAGAAAATTGTGACTGCTTCAGAAATAATCGACGAAGTTTTTGATACTAAGAAAAAAGTTTTGTCTGAAAGCGAGTTAGCAAAAGAGATTGCCGGAGATGTCAATTTTGTGGAAGCGGTTCTTTGGACTAAAAAAAATGTGCTCCAAAATGAAGAAAAGAAATGGGGGCTGGCAACCTGGAGAGAGATTAACCCAAAGAGTATCAGAGATAAAACTTATATTATTTTAAAAAAATAT
>CAZAFQ010000022.1:0-4493 GCA_964484885.1 uncultured Candidatus Saccharibacteria bacterium
TTAATCAATTTATTAAGCCTTTTCTAGGACCAAAAGATAAATTTTTGGGAATGGTGACCGCTGAGGAAAAAGCAGAACTATACCGCAACGCTCGGGCGGTGATGATGACTAACCTCTGGCCAGAGCCTTTTGGATTGGTTGTAGCGGAAGCAATGGCTTCAGGGGCACCGGTAATCGGACCGGCTTTAGGATCGCTGACAGAACTCATAGATACCGCTGGGGTTCTGGTGCCGGTCGATGATCTGCACTTGAACGAAAATGATATCAAAGTTACCCCTTCTCAACAGAAATACATAAAACGAATTTGTCGCTATGTTAAAAAGGCTGACTTGATTCCATCTCAGGTTCCCCGAAAAAGGGCCGAATATTTATTTTCTGCTAAACACAATGTTGATGGCTATGAAGAGGCCTTTACAAAAGCTATGTATTTGAAGGAAAGTCGAGGGCGGGGGAGAAGAGCTCTGATTGTTTGAGATAATTAGGGAAAATAGCGATAGATACCACAGCCGTTTTAATTGTTGAAAATGCCTGTACGGCTAGCCCGAAAGTTAAATGATTTTTAAAAATAGAAAAAGGCCCGCTTTGCGGGCCTTTCATTTGGAAACCAGCTCTTCCTGGCTAATTGTTGAGGAGACTATTTTGGTCCAATCGACCAGCTAATCGAATCATTCGGAAAGTAATACTTGCGGAGAAAGACATCCTTGAATTCAGTATCATAGACCTCTATCATATTTGCTTCGGAAGGATCGGGAGCTTTCATTTCATAAGTACAGATCGGGTGTTGATTTTCGTCAAATCCGAGGTGATCATTGAGCACTTTCAAGGCAGCCTTTTTCTCGTCTTCGGTAAGTTGTTCGAAACGACGAAAATCTCCTATCATTTCGAGGATGTTTTCAATATAGATGCAAATGCCTTCCTCGGCGGTCAAAATTGCAGTTTCTAGCACGTCATCAAACTTATCTTTCCATCTTACTAAACTGCTCTCTTCATCAGCGGAATACTTTGGTTTAATAGACCAGCCAGTGGAACCGTCCGAATAGAGATATTGACAGAGACAGATCTTCTCGTTATTAGTGCTGAAGGTCTTCACTTGAATAGTGTTTGCTTTCAAGGCGCCGGGAGCTTCCTCCATTATGTAGTGATAAACGGGCTGATACTCGTTGAGTCCGAGATTGTTTCGGAATACTTCTAGGACGATGTCCTTTTCTTCTCCGCTAAGCTCCTTAAATTGACGATGATCTCTCATTGTCTCAAGGACGGTTTCAATCGGAACGCAATCGCCTCTCTCGGCGATTATGATTCCTGCTCTCAGCTTATCGATTAACATGTTTTCCCACTCTTTAAGGTTCACCATTTCCTCTCCTGACTATAATGGCAATAGTACATTTAATATTAAAAACGCTCAGCTGACAAGTCTTCTCTATAAATAAAGTATTATCTCGTAAGTAGTTATCAAGGCAAAACCCCCAAATCGGCGAGTTTTGCGTTTTCGGGGGCTAATAGTCTAGAATCAGTCCCATTCCAAAGGTTTGGGGACCAGTGTTAGCAGCCAATACCCAGGTCTGTTCACTGGTAAAATGACAGCTAATGTTTAGGTGATCATGAGCCATTTTGGCTAAAAGCTGAATCCGCTCTGGATCATCAGTATGAGTAAAACCGATCTTGACTTTGCGACCAGAGGTAAAGTGAGCTGCAAGCTCAATCATCTTCTGATAGAGTCTCGCATACCGGACTTTAGCCAGAAAACCAACCTCTCCATCAATGAGACCGACGATTGGCCGGATGTTTAGGGTGCTAGCAGCGATGACGGAAGCTTTCCCCAGCCTACCTCGAGCTTTTAAATAATCGAGGTTATCGGCAGTTTGAATCAATAGAATGTCAGAAACGGCCTGCTCTAGTGTTTTGGCTATTTCTTTCCCCTCTATCCCATTGTTTGAAAGATTTAAGGCTAGGTTAACCAGCCAACCCTGTGGAGATGAGGCGAAGCGACTGTCAACTAGATAAATCGGAAAGTTTGAGTCCATCAACTGCTTGGCTAGGTGAGCTGAATCATAGGAGCCGCTTAACTTGCCACTGATAGTGATGCAAACGATGCTTCTTGCTCCCAGAGCTATTGCTTGTCTAAAAAGCCGTAGGTAGTCAGCAGGACTAGGCTGAGCGGTAGTCAGGTGATTTTTACTTGGTTCAGCTAAAGCTCGGCTAAATCTTTCCGAGTTCCCGTCTTGACGCTCATTGGAATAGAATAAAAAATTAGAGTTGTTCATGATTGAAAAGGCTGCCACAAGCAATTTGTTGCCAGCGGTTTCTTTTAGATCCGGGCTAAGGACTGCAGCATCATCGGTGATGATAGTAACGGACATTGATCACTCCTCGCAAATTTTTAACGGTGCTCTTTCTGTTTTGAAAGCTCAGGAATTTTAGCATAAAATAAGAGAATTATCAATCAAAACTATTCTTGTCTTAGTTGAGTGCTGTTTCGGATGTGATATGTCATTTTCATAAAATTACAATTCTCAACGAGAATAATGAGAAGATTATAGAATTTCCGCTAATCGTTAGGGCAGTGGAATTTTAGTTGATCCACTATGTCAGGGTCAGGCATTTTTGATAGCAAAAAAGTGTCTTATGAAAGCTTCGAACATCAAGAGGAGCTACATAATCCTCAATACTTGCGAGAATGAATAGGGTAAATTATTAGTCAAGTTTTATAAGTTAAAGAGGATTTTCTGAAGATAGTGCTAGCGGTTAAGCTTGAAAGTAAACGGGCGGTTCAGTTGAAAAAAATCACTTTTTATGCTAAGATTCCACCTGTTTAATGCGAAGTGAACAAACATGAGCCTCTGTGTTCCAATGCGAGAGTAGTTAAACGGTAGAACGTAGCCTTCCCAAGGCTAAAACGGGGGTTCGACTCCCCTCTCTCGCTCCACATCAGCGTTTGCTAATACCTTCCATAATCAAGTAAGTTTGATTGCTGTTGGCTCCCACGACACTTCTTTTTCGATAAAGAGGGGTCTTAGAAGACAAGCAAGGTTAGGAGCTGTCAGAAAGATTTGTGATTTTTCTGAAAAAAGGGGAAATTATGTAGGCTTTACGGTTTAAATCAATCTTGGCTGCAGTTGAGGCATTCACATAGCTTCTGGACGCTGCAATCAAGATCTCGATGTTTCAAGATGGATTGTTGGGATCGCGGTAACCGTCTGAAAAAGCTTATCCAGGCAAAGAGCAGCCCCTTTGTCCGCCTTGTCATAATGTGCCGTCTTAGCTCAGTGGTAGAGCAATGCTTTCGTAAAGCAGAGGTCCCGAGTTCGACTCTCGGAGACGGCTCCACGTCACAACCCGCTGTCAAATTATGAGAATCCTCTTCACTTTATCGTAGTTACTCTTCTTTCGAAAAAATTAGGAGTATTTTACGATGACGAGAATACTGAGAGGCATTCGCCGATCCTAGCGGAGCTTGCTCTTTGTTGGTGAGGAAAGGAGATTAGCATGAGGGGACATCTAAAGTATAAACAGGCATAATTCATAATCAAGAAATAGAGTATAATGATAACAATGAATATAAAAAGTGTGAAAAAAACCGTTCTGCTTCCATTCAAAAAAGAGCGTTTTTTTAGCTACATTCTGATTCCAACAGGAATTCTGATTATCATAAATTTTCTATATCTCTCATTTAATTTTCAGTCTGAGGGTGTAACTTTTCCGATAAAATATAACTATCTCTTTGGAATAGTAAAGACAGGGAACTGGAGCAGTCTTTATATTCTACCTTTGTTATCTCTGACAATTGCTGTTGTTAATACTTTCTTCAGTTATTTTTTTTATAAAAAAGATAAATTTCTTTCCTATGTTTTCTTGTCGGTAAATATTTTTTTCTCAATTATCATCTTGCTAGAGACAATCGCTCTAGTGACTAGGAGCATTTGATGCATTCTTGGATTGACTCTCATAGGTTCCAACGGTTTTTAGAGATTTTTCCCGGAGCAGTTGCCTGGATGGTGGTTCTTTTCCCATTTGTTTTTGCCTTTTGGCTTCCGGAAATCGTAGTTTATTTTATTCTGATTTTTACTCTCTATTGGTTTTCAAAAATTTTTAATATTGGCCGCCACATGCTTAACGGTTTGTCGTTGATGAAGCGTAATATGCGGATAGACTGGTATCAGCAAGCGGTTTTTCTTTCTGAAGACCTTAGGGCCTATCAAAGTTCCTTGGAAGATGATTATCGAAAAATCAAAGTAAAATATTTTAGTCGGAAAAAGAGATATTTGAAGAAGGAGATCGAAAGAGTCGCAAATCTTAATGGCAGGGAGGAGCTAATAATCAAATACGATAAGATTAGCCACGTCATTATTATTGCTACTTTCAAGGAAAATTTTGAAATATTGGACGAAACAATCTCAGCCATTGCCAAGTCTAACTATGATAAGAAGAAGATTATCATCGGCTTAGCTGGGGAACAGCGGGATTTTGATAATTTTACCGCAATTTCAAAAAAG
>CAZAFQ010000022.1:4503-8784 GCA_964484885.1 uncultured Candidatus Saccharibacteria bacterium
GAAGTTAGAGGCGAAATACAAAGGTCAATTTAATGATTTTCTTTATTATGCTCATAAGGATCAAGTCGGTGAAGTTAAGGGTAAAGGCGCCGGAATTGCTTATGCCGGACACGAGCTGGCAAAATATTTGGAAAAGAAGGGTTATTTGCCGGAAAAAGTCTTAGTTACCAACATTGACGCCGATCATGTTTTGCACCCCGAATATCTCGCAAAACTAACCTACGAATATATTATTGATCCCGATAGAGACCGCAAAACCTATCAACCGGTAGCGCTTCTCTTTAATAATATTTGGGATGCCCCTGCCGTTAACCGAATTGCGGCGATAGCTTCTTCTTTTTGGATTATTATGGAATCAATGAGGCCCTTTAGATTGAGAACTTTTGCCAGTCACACTCAAGGTCTCAAGACACTTCTGACGACCGATTTCTGGTCTACTAAGACCATTGTTGAAGACGGTCATCAGTATTGGCGGACTTATTTTGCCTACAATGGTCATATTGACATGGTGCCTCTTTTTATTCCCGTCTACCAAGATTGTGTCTTGGATGAAACCAGATGGAAAACTTTCAAAAGCCAATATTTGCAACGGCGCCGGTGGGCCTGGGGGGTGACTGATGTGGCTTATGTCGTGAAAATGTTCCTGAAACATCCGGAAATTCCTTTCCGAGAAAAATTCCTCCAGACTTTTCGTTTATTTGTAAATCACCTTTCATGGTCCACCGCATCTCTTCTTTTAGCAGTTGCCTGGATACCGTTAGTTCTAAATGAAAACTTTATGGATCAAGTAGTTGCTCAAAATTTTACCCGTTACGGCTCAACCTTAGGAACAATTGCCTGGGCTGGCGTTTTCTTTTCTGTTTGGACATTCTTTTCGCTTCTACCTCCCAAGCCAAAGAGTCATAGCCGTTGGCGGTATGTCGGAATGGTCACTCAATGGATCTTAACGCCACCAGTAACTTTGCTCCTTACTTCTTTTCCGGCACTTGATGCTCAAACTAGGCTGATGCTTGGAAAGTACCTAGATTTTTTTGTTACCCCAAAAGTTAGAAAAAATGCTAAAATAGAAATAGCGGGAACCCATGAATAACAAACAATTTTTTGAATTGATCAAAAGCCTTTATTCAGCGCTCAAGTGTCCCGGATGTGGTGAGGTGTATGATATTGAGCAAATCCAGTTCATCGGACACATGGACGGTCTTTTTCTTTTGCAAATGACTTGCCACAACTGTCAGCTTCCAATTTCTGTTAATTTTTATGTTCAGAATGAAAAGGAACTTTTATTGGACTTAAACATTAAAGAGCATCAACAAATCTTGAAGAGAAGAATTAAGCCTATCGACACTAATGATGTTATTAGCTTCTATGCTGGTTTAGAAGATTTCAATGGAGATCTTAGAAAATTACTAAAAAGGAAGTGCTAGATTCTTGACCGGAGAGCATTTTTTTGATAAAATAAGCTTTGTTCTTATTTAAAATACCATGGAAAAATTAAAGTTAAAAAGTGAAAAAAGGAAACTGTTAGGGAAGAAGGTTTCCAGTCTCAGGCGAGAAGGCCTTTTGCCTGGAGTTCTTTATGGTAAGGGCAAAAAGAGTGAGCCTCTCTCAGTGATAAAAAAAGAATTTGACAGAGTTTTTAAAGAGGCCGGGAGCAATACGGTTATTCTGCTTGAAATTGAAGAAGACCAACCAAAAAATGTTCTGATTCAGGAAGTGTCAAAAGATCCTGTTCTCGGAGAAAGTCTTCACGCTGATTTTTATGAGGTTCGAATGGACGAGAAAATTACAACTATGGTCCCGCTTAAGTTTATCGGTGATTCAAAGGCAGTTCTAGAGCTTGGCGGTAGTCTTCTAACCAATAAAAATGAGGTTGAAGTTGAGTGTTTACCGGGTGATTTGCCCCATGAGCTAGAGGTTGATATTGCTGCTCTTGAAGACTTCGATTCTTTGATTCGCATCAGTGATATTATTGTTCCAAGAGGAGTTGAAATAAAAGATGAGGCAGAAGAAACGATTGCTTTGATCGAACCACCAAGAAGTGAAGAGGAAATAGCAGAGTTAGACGAGGCGGTTGAAGAAGCTGAAATGCCCGAAGCTGAAAAGGGTAGCGAAACAGAAGACCTGGAAGAAGATCAAGCTAAGACTGAGGAAAAATCAGAGTAAATATTAAAAAAGACCCCCATAAGGGGGTCTTTTTTAATTAAATCAATAGTGGCAAGCAGTAATTATCAATATTATCTACGGCCTTTCACCACTTTTAAGTAGTGGAAGAGATAACGCAACTAGTAATCAATTATTAAGAATTCAAAAAATCTTGAGGAAAAGATAATGGGTAGTATAAAGATTATTTTTTACAGTGAGTAAAAGGTTAAAAGTAGGCCTAAGGAAGAAGTAATCCTTTTTACATAAAATGGTTGCTTTACGGGAGGTCTTTTTATTTGTAAAATAAAGCGGATGGATAAAATAAAACAAGAACTGAAAAAGCTGCCAATTTTGTTCCGGAATAAGTATTTTCTGATTGCATTTGTCACGATTTTGATAATTGGGGGAATTCTGATTTATAAGACGGCAACTCAAGAAAGAACGGCAGCAACGACGGTTATCACAGAAACCACTACAACTACGACCAAGGATCCACGTGTTCTTTCCAAGTTATCGGGAACAAAGATACTCCCAGATCAGCTAGACAAGAAAGTTCTGGCGATGGTAGTTGAGAATCATCCTGATGCAAGGCCGCAATCGGGCCTGGATGCCGCCAGTATCATCTATGAAACCATTGCCGAAGGCGGGATAACACGCTTTCTAGCTTTATTCCAAGAACAGGAATCAACGGAAATCGGACCAGTCAGATCAGCAAGAGCTTATTTCCTCGATTGGGTCTTAGAATATGATGCTCTTTTTGCCCATGTCGGCGGAAGTATTGAGGCAACGGACTTAATCGGTTCCTTAGGAGTCCAGGACCTTAACCAGTTTAGCTTGGCAAACTATTTTTGGCGTAGCAGTAGCCGATATGCGCCGCACAATGTCTATACCACCACCGAAAATATTCGAAATGCCGGAAAGGCAAGAGGATACAGTGAGAAGAGTGATTTTACGGGTCTGAGCTTTAAAGAGGACAAGGAACTTACCTTAAGGCCCCTAACGGCTTTTTTGGAAGTAAACTTTACGTCTGCTGCCTTTAGTCCAACTTATACTTATGACAGGGTAAATAATATCTGGTTGCGATCGTTGAATGGGATTCCTTTTAAATTAACAAATGGGGTACAGGTGGCACCGAAGAATATCATTGTTGAATATACGACTTTTGCATATGGGATAACCAGGGTTGGAGAGCAATCAACTAAGATTGGCTCAGTCGGCTCCGGGAAAGCCGAGTTTTTTATTGACGGTGAGAAGATTGAAGGAACTTGGACCAAGGTTGATCATAAAGCTCCCACTATTTTTAAGGATACGGCGGGCAATCCCATTGTTTTTTCCCCGGGGCAAACCTGGGTAGAAGTCATTCCCAACACCAGCTCAACTGTCTATTCAAAGACATGACTTAGTGTCCGGTGAGTCACCTCTGCTATAATTAGAGTTAATGTTAAATAATTATATTAATAAAAAGATTCTAATCTTGGGAGCCGGCTTGGAAGGCCGGGCGACTTTTAATTATCTTGAAGCTCATGGATTGTCAGCTGATATTGCTGATAGGCAGAGTCAAGACGTTTTCTTTGAAATTAATCCGGAATTGCGGGGAAAAAAGTTTGAATATCATAGCGGAGATGATTATCTGAAAAAAATCTTTGATTATGAGGTTGTTTTTCGGACTCCAGGAATATCGCCTTTAATAGAAGAAATATTAGAAGCGAAAAATAAGGGGGTTGAGATAACTAGTCAGATCGAATTTTTTATGAAAGCCTGTCCGGCGAAGATAATCGGGGTTACCGGAACGAAAGGAAAGGGGACAACCGCAACTTTAATTTACGAAATTCTGAAAAACGGTGGGAAGAAGGTCTTTTTGGGAGGTAACGTCGGTCTACCAGCAATCTCATTTCTTGATCAATTGGATGAAAACAGCATTGTGATATTGGAACTTTCGAGTTTTCAATTAATGGATCTTAAGGCCAGTCCGAATGTGGCTGTTGTTTTGAATATTACCCAAGATCATCTTGATTATCACAAAACCCGAGGAGAATATATAGAGGCAAAGTCATCAATTGTCAAATATCAAAGCGTTCAAGATTATGCCATTATTAACTATGATTATGAAATGTCTCGCGCCTTCTCAAAACTGACAAG
>CAZAFQ010000023.1:0-8703 GCA_964484885.1 uncultured Candidatus Saccharibacteria bacterium
ACTCGGTCGGCCCACTCTATCACTATGATCGCATCATCATTCTTTTCTATTTCCCTCATTCCTTCTAGCAGTTCCTCGTCAACACATTTAAGACGATAAAAATCATAGTGAAAAAGTTTCTGCTTTTCACCCTGATAGTCTCTTCTAATAACAAAGGTGGGACTGATAACATTCTCTACGATTCCTAAACCTAGAGCGATTCCTTTTGCGAACTGAGTCTTTCCTCCTCCCAAGTCCCCTTCTAGGGCAATCATCGCTCCTTGTCCTTTCTTCAGAGTCTGAGCCAAAAGCTGGCCGTATTTTATAGTTTCGCCAGCACTGTTTGATGTTAGCTTCATAACTTGAGATTTTACCTCAAAAACATCCGAAATTGAATTATTTCTTGAAAATTTTACTAAAGCTCCCCCTCATTCCCTCAATAAAACAGCCTGTCAAAAAGAAAGCCTGATGAAAGAATAGCCCACAGATTACACACTCCTCCAGGTCGTTAATACCCGTGAGAATAGCCCTTAAAGATAAAGCTAAATGAGTTTCTGTTGTTTATCCGACTTGGTAGCTCCGAGATGGCTATAGGCTAAACTTGTGGCTTTTCTCCCTCGAGGCGTTCGCTCAAGAAAGCCAAGCTGGATTAGATACGGTTCATAAACTGCTTCAATGGTATCTACCTCTTCATTCGTAGCTGCTGCTAAGGTAGATAGCCCCACCGGACCACCTTGAAATTTGTAAATGATGGTTTCTAAAAGTCGACGATCGGTGTTATCAAGTCCTACTTGATCTACCTCAAGCATCCCCAAGGCTTGGCGGGCAATGTCTTTTGTTATTTCCCCGCCACCCTTGACCTCGGCAAAATCTCTTACTCTTTTCAATAACCGGTTAGCAATCCTGGGAGTTCGACGAGCCCGATCAGCAATTTCCCTCCCTCCAGATTTGTCAATCTTGATTTTTAAAATTTTTGCCGACCTTTCCACTATCTTATTGATGTCTTCATTCTCATAAAACTCAAGGCGGTGAACTAAACCAAAACGATCCCTAAGCGGAGATGACAGAAGGCCAATTCTAGTTGTAGCTCCAATAATGGTAAATTTAGGTAATTCCAAGCGGACCGATCTGGCTGAAGGTCCTTTTCCGATAATTATATCTAAAACATAGTCTTCCATGGCAGGATAAAGAACTTCTTCGACAATTGTATTTAGGCGATGAATTTCATCAATAAAAAGGATGTCGTTCTCTTGAAGATTGGTGAGAATAGAAGCTAAGTCTCCGGCCCGCTCAATCGCCGGACCGCTAGTTGCCTTGATTTGAACTCCCATCTCATTGGCGATTACCGTCGATAAGGTTGTTTTTCCTAGTCCCGGAGGGCCATACAACAGAACATGATCAACAGGCTCCTGCCTCTTCTTGGCAGCTTCGATTGAAATTTTTAAGTTATTCTTTACATGATTTTGACCAATATATTCTTGGAATTTCTTGGGCCTAAGCGTTTCCTCGAATTTTCCTTCACCTTCAAACTCTTGGCTATCGAGAATATGATCTTTATTCACTTTCATTTTCTGATTTCCTTAAGAGCAAATCTAAGCATCTCTTCAGTATCCTCAATTTCAGGCGGGATCTTAGTAATAGCTTGGTTAACCTCTGCCGGTTTGAAGCCTAAATTAACTAGGGCTTGATAAATTTCCTGGCTGGCTGAATTTCCGGAATAAAATTCATCAGTTCCGCCTAACTTACTTTTTAATTCAATCACGACTTTTTCAGCTGTTTTTTTGCCAACTCCGGGAACAGAAAAAAGAAGGGCCGGATCCTGTTTCCGAATGGAGGTGATTACTTTCTCACTTGATGCAGTCGAGAGAATATTCAGCCCCGCTTTCGGCCCAATACCGGAAACGCTGATTAGAAGTTCGAAAAGATTTAAGTCTTCAGCCGAGAGAAAACCATATAAAGCCAGGACATCCTCCCTCACTTGGGTGTGGGCATATAAAAAAATTTCCTCTTCAATCTTTGCCCCATCGATGACACTAATTGGTGTAAATACCTTATATCCGATTCCCGCTACTTCGATAACTAAAGAATCTAAATTTTTTTTGATAACCTTTCCTCGAAGAGAAGCAATCATCTAATTATCCCATTTAATTTGGCTTCATCTTAACACAGGAGTTCAAAATTTCTAGTAGACGGACGACCCCAAGAACCGGTTATATAAAACCACCTTGCCATAGGCAGAACTCGTCTGGGCTGCACTATTCATAGGGTATTTCAAAAGAATCGATAATCGCCTGAGCTTCGATCAGGTATTTATCATATTTTGATTCGTTGGCTGTATAGGTAATAATGTAAATCCTATCGTATTTTAAAGCATTAATCCCTATATACTTAATATTTAAATCGTTTATCTTGCCGAGGGCAGTAATCTTACTTGCCCTAGCTCCCGCCAAAGCTATTTCCTCAGATGATATGAGGGCCCCATATTTTTTCCCTGCCAATTCATTTAATTGACGTATTTCCTCAAATGTAAGATTAATTTTAGATTTTCCTGCTATGAAATCTAATTCTGCCACCTCAATCTTATTTTCCTTTCTTACGATGGTAAGCTGCGTATCTGCATTTAGATTTTCAACTTTCTCCCAGGTTTTGGGATATTTTAATCGAATTCCTGAGCCTTCAAAAACATTTTCGCTAACTTCTTTTGTAGTGCTGGCCGGTTTCGTACTTGAAGTAGGTGTTGTGGCGGATACCATCTCTGAAAGGCTAAAAAAATTTTTAGGCATAAAAATGTATATCAAACAACCGATTATTCCTAAAACAGAAAAAATTAGAATAGCATAAGCAATTGTTGAATTCCGCCGTAAAGAATTACTCTTTATGCTGGCTAATTCAGAGACCGGGTCAATAAAGACTTCGTTTGGCTTAGATGAGTGCATGGCGTTATCTTAGCATAATGACATAAAAAATATTTTAGTTAAATCGGCTTGTATTAGCATGGCAGATAGCAATTGCTAGGCCATCGGCAGCGTCATCCGGCTTTGGAATCTCCTTCAAACCAAGAAGGATTTGGACCATTTTCTGAATTTGTTTTTTCTCTCCTCTACCATAGCCACAGATAGCTTGTTTCACTTGAAGTGGGGTATATTCAAAAACGGGAACTCCTGCTTGGCTACAGGCAAGTAAAATTACTCCTCTGGCATGACCAACTGAAATCGCGGTCTTGGCATTAGCCGCAAAAAAAAGCTCCTCCACCGCTACCGCATCTGGCTTTTCTTTCCTAATTAAATCTAATAATTCTTGATAAATTTTATCTAGCCGCTGGACCAATGTTTCTTTTTTAGTTGAAGTAATGCAGCCAGAAAAAAGGTGTTTAATTTTACTTTTATTCTCTTCGATCATTCCGTAGCCACAAATGGCGGTCCCGGGATCAATGCCTAAAATCTTCATTTAGTTTTCCTGGAGAAATCTCTTAGCTGTTAGAGCTTCTTCAAGCAAGGAGTCAAAACCCGGCCCGATTGCCAAGCTTCGAGATCCTTGAATCAAAGCCCCATAGCAATAAAGTAGCAGCCTCGCTTTTAATTTCAAGTATACAAAAACCGTATTTAAAATATTTTAATACCTTCGAATATTCTCAAGCCTGTTTGGTTAAGTCATTTCCCTCAAAATCGCTTCGGGAATATCAAAATTAGCGTAAACGCTTGAAACATCATCGAGGCTTTCTAGAGCATCAAGCAAATTCAATATCTTTTTTGCTTTCTCTTTATCGGCTATCTTGATATCATTTTTCGGCTTATAAATAATCTCTACCGATTCAATCTTAGCTCCCGCTTCTTCTAGCGCTTGGCGGATTTTATTCAAAGACAAAATATCCGAATAAATATAGGTGCTGCCATCTTCTTCTATAACATCAGTCGCACCGGCATCAATCGCTGTCAAAGCCGCTTCTTCATTTGGATTCATTACGACAATCTGGCCTTTTTGGTCAAAAATCCAAGAAACCGCTCCCGCTTCCGCCATCTGCCCTCCATGTTTGGTGAGAACGTTACGAACCTCTCCCAAAGTTCGATTCTTGTTATCCGTAGCGGCTTCAATGAGAAATGCTACCCCTTCCGGTCCGTATCCCTCGTACTTAATTTCTTCGATTTGAGCTCCCCCACTCTCTCCGGTCCCTCTTTTAATTGCCCTTTCAATATTGACAGACGGCATGTTAGCCGCTCGGGCCTTCTCAAGAGCTAATCTCAACCTGAAGTTTGAAGAAACATCGCTCCCGCCTTCTTTTGCCGCAATAGTAATCATATTCGCAATTTGCGTAAATATTTTACCGCGCTTGGCATCAACAATTGCCTTCTTATGCTTGATCCCCGCCCACTTAGAGTGTCCCGACACATTTCTCCTTCAATTTTAAAAATTAATGATTAATGAATAATATTATTCTAGCACAAAACAATCTCCGTCAAAAAAGGAATGCCCCGGTTAAGACCGGGGCAGGAGTAGGAGTGTTACGGACGTTGCTTACGCTTCCGAAAATATTTCCGAACGCATCGCGGCTTCAGCCGTTTTTCGCCAAGTTCATTGGCTTGAACTTTAGTGGCAACCTCGATAGGAATGGTAGCGCCCCTCATTTAGTATCACTGCCTTCCTCAAACTTAGAGGCGGGATTGGGTGCAATGGGTTTTTTACTTTTAGGACAAGTAATCCCCCTTTTCTTCCCTCTTCTTCTTGAGCCATTGCCCCGACTCCCGTTGTTATTGCGACCTTTAGCCAACGTGCAACCTCCAGACATTCGCGGTGTTCCCTACTCTCCAGTTCTTCTCTAATAAAGAGAAAACAAACGGTTTAAAACGCTTGATGTTCTTCTTTATTTAAGAGAAGGAACGGATAATGGCTATGTTACAACTTTTTATTGTTTTTTTCAAGAGCCCGAGAAGAGCTAAGTCCTCACAAATATCGTTCGGGTTGGATCTTTTTCCTTTCTCTCCTCTTTATCTTTTTTCCGCCGACTCTCGGCAATTTCCTTTAACTCCGAGATCCTTCTCTCTTTTTCTTCCTTTGTGGGTTTGGCGTTTTGAGTGGGTAATTCAGAAAAAGCAGCACAGCCGCAACTAAACTGAATTAATCCGAAACGATTATCGGCTAGCTCTAGGAAGGGAAGCAAAATTTCTTCCTCTTTTCCAGGATCAGTCGCAATTTGTCTCTTTAGCCCATCCAGATAAGCAAGGTCTTCTAAGGCCCGATTGGCTGATTCTAAGCCCTCAGCATTAACTTTGTTCTCGGCTAATTGCTGAGTGAGAGCCTTTTTTGCAACCGGGACAAATTCATTTAGAGATTTTTTCAGCAAGGCTAATCGAAAACGAGAAATCATTATTTCAGCACCTTCAAGATCGGTATCCGGCATGACAATGAGGGTTTCATCACCATGAGAAATAAATCCAGCCTCATCAGTGTCTCTTTTTTCAGTTTTTAAAACTTCGGCATATAGACTCATCGCAATATCGCCTATGTCTTCTCCGCAAAGATCATTAATCGGCTTGAAGTTATCCAAATCATTGTTAATAATCACCATTTCCGATTCAAGCCCCTTTTCTCTTCTTCTTTCAACCTGAGAGAATTCGGCATTAAGCCTCTCCTCGAGCTCGTCTCGAGGAGTTAAACCATAGTGCTTCTTACTCTCTCGATCGGATTCATGAATTCGATCGATCTCAGTAATTATCTTCAAAAGTTCAATTACTCCGGGATTGCTATCACCTGAAAGTTCTTCAAGGATTTGGTCTCTATTATTTTTAAGATTTTTGAGCCGTTCTCTTGATAACACATCATGAGTCGGCTCAATTTCAAAAAGTTTTTCTTGTCCCTCCGGAACGTATGGATTTATTCCTTCCATAAATCTCCTTTCATTATTTTGCTTTCAAAGACACAATATTTAGTAAGGGCACGAGTAGGATCAGGGGCTTAAGGGTTTGTTTCGAATGTAATTTTTCTTCCAGCGTTTCTCCTTTCAAAGAACTTTGTTAAGAAGATAAACTCGAACACTAGAATGTAAATTAGAAAGGCATGCTCCTTGCTCAAGCTCAAATTATCAATCGAATTAAACGAGAGATTATCGAAGAAAACAATAATCTTGATTATGAGCTTCAAAGGAATTATAGCACTCCAGCCAAATATTGTACCCAAATTTATAGAAATAAGCCCAACAACTCCGGTAATGAAAGAAAGGGACATCGCCAGAGGGACAAGCGGCAAAATAATGAAGTTTACTATCGGAGAGACGATAGTAAAGCTGCCGAAATAATAAACTAAAAGCGGATAAACAAGAAGTTGGGCGGCAAGCGTTAAGGAGATAAGCTCACGAATACCTTTATTTTTTATTTTGATAATTTTGTTCAGGATTGGTGATAAATATATAATTCCGATAAAAGCCAGGAAGGAAAGCTGAAAACCGGTATCATATCTTAAAATATAGGGATTGATTATAATCATAAAACAAGCGCTAATAACAATCGCCGTTGAGGCGCTAGATTGTCGACCAATTTTCTTTGCTAACACCAAAATCGCTCCCATGATCCCCGCCCGCATAATAGAAGGTGAGGCACCGGTCATAATGATAAAGAAAAGAATTACCGTTAACGGTCCCCAGAAAGAAAGACGAGCTGATTTTTTCGCAAAAATCATCCTTAAGGCCTCAACAATAACACCGAGATTGAATCCGGAAAGAACAATTAAATGCGTGGTAGAAGTTTTTTGTAAACTTTCATCGAGGAAATCAGGCAAAGTCTTTTTGACCTCCAGTAAAAATCCCAAAGCAAACGATCCTTCAGGTTCAGGTATTAACTTATTAAGTGAATTGTAAAATCTCATTTTGATATTGAAAAGAAGACTCTTAAGGCTTAACTTTTGAGAGTTCTCAATTTCCTTTATTCCCGGAAAAGCAAGTTCACCAACGACCCCCCTTGCTTCAAGAGCGTTTTTATTCGGAAGAAAACTGCTAGATTTTACTTTGCCTTCTATTTCAAGCTGATCACCATATTTAATTTTGTTAAAGAAACCGGTAATAACAAGGAGCCTTGAGCCTTTTTCTTCATCAACAACCAAGAACCGGGTTGACTTATCCGTCTTTTCCAGAATTTCATCGACAGTTGCTCGAACTAAAATTTCTTCACCATCAAAATATTTTTTTTGATCTAGTTCAAGAGAAGCTGATTGAAACCGAAATATTCCCAAAAAGAAGAAACCTATCGCAATCATCGCAAGCCAAATCCATTTCTGCGGAATAAAAACAAAGCTGAAGAGAAAAAAGAGAGCAAAAAGAGCCGTCAGAACAATCCCGGAAGCTCCAAAATATGGAGCAAAGAAAACTCCCGCAATCACCGAAACCGAAATAATAGAAGTAACGATTGCTTTCATCGCTATCCCGCTCTTAAAGGTAGCTTGATTCTAGAACGATCAGCTCCCACTTGCAAACGGTTATGCTATACAGATATAATAAAAATATTAAAGTAATTAGATTAAAGTAATAAACGACTCCAATTTTTGAAATTGGAGTCGCACACTAAGGAGGGTAACAATGTCCCCTTCATGGGATTTACTAATCATCATTGGATTCGTTTTTGTCACTGCAGTGGGAGTAATGCTGGGACGGAGTAAGGTTCTAAGTGTTCTTTTCGGTTCTTATGCCGGATATGTCATTGCGTCTGAAACCGGACAGTTGGTCTTTGATATTATAGAAAAAACGGCTCATAGTGTTGATATTTCACTTTTCTTAGTAAAAATTGCTCTCTTTTTGCTCACTATCGTTATTTTGGTGGCTAAAACGGAACTTTCGGGAAGGAGCGAAGATACCGGCTCCACCCTAGTAACGATCGTTTACGGGATTCTTGCTAGCGGATTTATTACTACGGTAACTTTGTCATTTTTAGACGAAGCGGAGAGAAATAAGATGCTGGAAGCGTCCTCTCTTATTGCAAAAGTCAATGACCTTAAGGTGCTATGGATTGTTGCTCCGATAATCTTCTTGATTTTTGCCGGTTTTTTCCGAGGAAGATTTTCGAAAAATTAAAAATAAGGCTATTTTTTAGTAAAAGCATAGCCTGTTTTCTTGCTAGCTCCTAAGATTAACATTCAGGAATAACAGTCTGGGAAGATAATGCAACTTATGATACCTACATACTACCAACGGTTCACCAGCTTTACCGATAATTACTTAGAAGTTCGGAAAACAGATGAAAGACCTCCATTGAATAGCCGTGATTGACCGTCAAGCATAATTTTGTTACAATAACAGAGTTAAATTAGCAAAAAGTAATTTTCTCTTTCAAAAAAAATTATTGTTTTTATGAAAGAGAAAATATAGTAAAAATGAGAAAAAATTGATATAGGGTCAAGCCTTAAATCACGGAATTTCAGATTAACGTGGGCCGGTAGCTCAGCTGGTAGAGCATCTGCCTTTTAAGCAGAGGGTCCTGGGTTCGAATCCCAGCCGGCTCACCATTGAATCTCATTAAGATTCCGATTTAATTATTTTACATTCTAAAAAGTGCCGTTCAAAAGACTTAGAGGCAAGGCTATCCTAGTTCAAATAATAAAACCCCCGCTTCCCGGCGGGTTTTATTATTTCTTCCGATAAAAGGAGTGGGCGCCCTATCGGGCGCCCGGGGAATTAATAGACAGTTGAAGCGAGTGGGTCCTTGAAGTGATGAATGATCAGGTGTGCCCCTTTAAAAAAGCGCG
>CAZAFQ010000024.1:0-8569 GCA_964484885.1 uncultured Candidatus Saccharibacteria bacterium
AATACATATCTCCACAGCAGGAATTCCATTCACATAAAATCATTGACAAAATAAGCAGCTTATGACATAATCGCAATTATCACAATCGTACCTTGAATGGAGAAAAGTGATGAGAAAACTACGTCTGTTGTCCCTACCATTCTTTATACTGGGTTTAATTTTACTAGGCCGTTATATCTGGACGACGCTTCCAAGCGTCATTATTAGCGGGAGGGCCCATCCGACTTGGTTGGGACTAATATCTTTCGTTTCTTGTTTTTTAATCGCTTTCCTCATCCTCTCAGGGGTAAATTGGCTCCTCGAGAGATCACGCAACAAACCGGCTGCCTGATGGCAGCCGGTTTTCTTTTTATTAAGATTTTATTAAAAATCGAGTATAATAGTTGCTCATGAAAAAATTTAATTTTGAATTAAATAAAACTCTTAGAAAGGCGAGGCGAGGAGTTATTACTACGGCTCACGGTAGCTTTGAAACGCCGGTTTTTATGCCTGTTGGCACCAGGGGCACAATCAAAGCTCTTTCACCGGATGAGGTTTTGGGTGCAGGGGCGGATATTATTCTCGGTAATACATATCATCTTTACCTGCGTCCGGGGACGGAAATAATCAAAAGACACGGTGGGCTTCATAATTTTATGAAATGGACAAAGCCGATACTGACAGACTCGGGCGGATATCAAGTGTTCTCGCTCGCTCAAGGTAAGAGAGGTCAAGAGAATCTAGTAAAAATTAAGGAGACTGGTGTAGAATTTCAGTCATATATCGACGGCTCAAAGCATTTTTTCTCGCCGGAAAAGGTTATTGATATTCAGTTTGGTCTCGGTAGCGACATCATGATGCCACTTGATTGGTGCCCTTCAGCCGAAGCAACGAAGAAAGAAATTGCCGAAGCCGTGAGATTAACGAGTAAATGGTTTGAGTTAGCTTGGAAGCGCTACCAGGGAAAATTTAAAAGTCAACATCTAGAGAATAAAAATACCGGAGCATTATTTGCAATTATTCAGGGTGGTCCTTATGCGGATTTAAGAAAAAAATCTTTTGAAGAGCTGTCGAGATTTTCGGTAGATGGATTTTCAATCGGCGGTGTTGCTAATGCCGGAGAGTCTAAAGAAAAACAAGCAGCAGCTTTAGCCGGTTGTCTTCACTTAATTCCTCAAGATAAGCCACGCTATCTGATGGGTGTGGGTGAACTTGACGACATTTTAAATGCGGTTGAAGAGGGGGTAGACATGTTTGATTGTGTTACCCCTACGAGACTAGGCAGGCATGGGAGCGTTTGGACGAGGAAAGGGAGACTGAATCTTCACCAATCAAAAATTAGGACGGAACTTGAGCCGCTTGACGGTTCGTGTGATTGCTATGCCTGTCGTCACTTTAGCAGAGCGTATATTGCGCACTTGATTAGAGAAGGGGAGGTCTTGGGAATGAGATTAGCTTCGCTTCATAACATTCGGTTTATGACGAATTTTATCAAAGAAATCAGAGAGGCAATTGATAACGAAACATTTGAGAACTTTAAAAAAGAATACTTGAAAAACTTAAAGAGCTGATCCTAATTAGATTTTTGACAATTTTTATGAATAATACTAAGATAAATTTACAAATCAATTTTTAAGAGTCAGCAAAATATTTTTTGTCCGGTTATGGTGGACTAAAGAAATAAAAACAAAAGGAGTAACGATGAATGATGGTGAGTTGAAACAGATTCAAAAATTATTAGACGTCGCTGAAGGAAACTTACATTCGGCTCGAAATATGCTTCTTACTCTAATGGGAGAGGCAAAGTTACCTTCCTCAAAACATCAGAAACTAGCCAAGGATAT
Organism: uncultured Candidatus Saccharibacteria bacterium; assembly: GCA_964484885.1. Taxonomy (GTDB): domain Bacteria; phylum Patescibacteriota; class CPR2; order UBA1875; family CAZAFQ01; genus CAZAFQ01. The sequence goes on from CAZAFQ010000024.1 coordinate 1,824, forward strand.
GAATATCCAAAATGACGGAAAGGTAATCGAGGGAATTTTTAATGGGTTGGAGATGGTGGCGCCAGACGGGAAAAATTATGCGGTTCCCGCTAATTATGCCTCAAAGTCAAAACTAATTGAGGGTGATGCGCTTAAGTTAACTATTGCTGAAGACGGCAGCTTTATTTTCAAGCAAATCGGACCGATAAAAAGAAAAAGATTGATTGGAACTTTGACCCTCGAAAATGGGGATTATAGTGTTTTAGCTGAAGGTAAAAAATACAAGGTCTTATCAGCTTCTATTACTTACTATAAAGGTCAGCCTGGCAATCGAGTAACAATCATCATTCCAAAAGAGACAGAGAGCGTTTGGGCTGCTTTTGAAAGTGTAATACACGATCATAGCAATAAAGAAAGTGATGAGGGAACCCAACCGAAGATAGTATCACCTCAGGCAGAGGAAGCTGTTGAATTAGATAATGAAGTTTCAGATGAGAAAAATGAAGTAGCGACTCCCGAGCCGGCTCTTTCCAAAGAAGACAATGTGGAGGTTTCCGAAGTAACTGAGACTGAGCTACCTCAGGAGAATCAGGAAGCGCTTGATGCTATAACAGCGGGCCTTGATAGTTCGGATGAGCCAGAAATTACAAAGCAAGTTAAGGCGGAGTCACCGACAGAAGCAGTTATTCCGGAACAGGTTAGTGTTGAGGATGCCTTGAAAGAAGAGACGACAGAAGCTGAGAAAGCACCAGATGGACCTCGTATAATTAAACGCGGGACAAAACTTCCAGATGAAGAATCTCTGGTAGAGGCAGAGACGGATACAAATGCAATGGGAGAAGAACAATCTGAAAAGAAACTGGAAAAAAACGTTCAAGAACTAGAAATATAAGCCCTAATCATTTACCCTTCCACACCTTAGCCACAACTAAAGCTATTTATAGATCATGAAAAACTAAGGTATAATTTTATTTATTGAAGAGGTGGCGATGGCGCGGATTGCTTTATATAGAAAATACCGACCTCAAATATTTGACGATGTTGTCGGTCAAGAACACATTCAGGTTATTTTTAGAAATTCCGTTAAAGATGGCAAGGTTTCACATGCCTATCTTTTTTGCGGTCCGAGGGGAGTTGGGAAAACTTCGGTTGCAAGAATCTTAGCCAAAGCGATTAATTGTCAAAAACCGAAAAATGGTAATCCATGTAATGACTGTTCTTCTTGTCGGGCCATAGGAGATCAAACTGCTCTAGACATTATTGAAATTGATGCGGCAAGTAATCGCGGAATTGACGAAATTCGTGAATTACGAGAAAAGATCAAGTTCAGTCCAAGTGAGCTGAAATTTAAAGTTTTTATTATCGATGAAGTTCATATGCTGACCAAAGAAGCTTTTAACGCTCTCCTCAAAACGTTGGAGGAGCCCCCTAGCCACGCTATTTTTATATTAGCGACAACTGAGATCCATAAGATTCCGGCAACTGTTATCTCAAGATGTCAACGCTTTGACTTTAAAAGAATTCCCGAAAAAAAGATAACTGAAAAATTGGCTGTGATTGCGACTGAAGAGAAAGTAGAGATTGAGACCGAGGCCATAGCTTTAATTTCAAAAATAAGCGAAGGCGGAATGAGAGATGCAATTTCAATTTTTGATCAGATTTCAACAAATTATCAAAAACAAAGGATTAAGATTGCTGATACTCGGGCAGTACTAGGAATTATTGGGGACGAATCAACAACAGAGCTTCTAAGACTTTTAGAAAAGGGAGATAAAAAAGGGACCCTACATCTTACAGATGATATTGTTGGTAGGGGAGCCGATATTAATCAAGTCACTAGAAATTTGATGGATAAATATCGAGATAAGGTAAAAACTGGCCTAGCAGATAATGAATCAGTAGAGAGCTTAATCGAAATAATTGAAATTCTTGCAGACTGTTCGCGCCACTTCCGGTACTCGGTTTATCCTCAGCTTTCTCTAGAAATCGCTTTGCTAAAAATTATCGGCTTAAAAAAACAGAAAGACAACGAAAGGCCAAAATTCAATCTAGAAAAGTTGTCTAAGGGTAAAAAAGAATCCAACAATCAAAATATATTGACTGATTCTGAAAATGACAAATCATTGGCTTCAAAATGGTCTCAAGTCTTATTCGAAATTAAGACAAAGAATTTATCAATTCACGCCTTGGTTAAGGTGGCAGCGCCAACATTTGGTACAGACGAAATTATTCTGACCTTTCCCTTTAAGTTTCATCGAGAAAGAATTGATGAAAGAAAAAATAGGGAAATAGTTGAAAAGGCAGTAAAAAAGATTTACGGTTGCAATTTTCGCATAATTTGTGCATTAGGGAATGGTAACTTTAGATCAGAAGTAATAGAAGCTCCCCTAAAGGAAAAAGCCGTAAAACCAGAAGTAGAAGGAGAAACGGTAAGTTCGGAGAATATTTTGGATATTTTTGGGGGGAAATTAGTCGAATAAAGTAATCTGGAGGGCGTGAGGAGAAAGATGAAAGCAGTTGAAGAGATCAGACCACCTCAAAATTTAGAAGCCGAACTATCTGTTCTCGGCTCGATCCTTCTTGAAAAAGATGCGATTACCAGGATCGCTGATATTCTCAAGCCGGATGATTTTTATTCAAACGCTCATGAAATTATATATGAGTCAATGCTTGATCTTTATGAAAAACATCAACCAATTGATCTGATAACCCTCACTAATAAGCTTAAAGAAAGGAAAGTCCTTGATGCGGTCGGCGGAGCTTCCTATATTTCAACTCTTGTTAATGCCGTTCCGTCATCGGCTCATATTACTCACTACGGTAGAATCGTTGCCGATAAGGCAACCTTAAGGCGCTTGATAGAATCAGCGAACCAGGTAACTAAAAACGCCTATGAGGAAAAAGAAGAGATCAACACTATTTTGGATAAGGCGGAACAGGCGATTTTTAAGGTATCGGAAAGGAATCTAAAGGGAAAATTTGTTCCGATAAAAAATATCTTAGAAGAAACTTTTGAAAGGATTGATGATCTTCATAAAGATAAAGATAAACTTCGTGGCCTGCCAACTGGCTTCAACGATCTTGATAATCTCTTAGCCGGGTTGCAACAGAGCGACCTGGTTATAATAGCTGCCCGTCCTTCAGTCGGGAAGACTTCCCTTGCTCTGAACATTGCCGAGAACATTGCCGTAAAGGAAGGCATACCGGTAGCGGTCTTTTCTCTCGAAATGAGTAAAGAGCAACTTGTTGATAGGTTACTTGCTTCACAAGCGAAAATTGATTTGTGGAAATTAAGAACAGGGAATCTTGAAGATGATGATTTCCCAAGAATTGGTCAAGCAATGGCCAGCTTGTCTGAAACACCACTTTTCATTGATGATTCGGCAATGATTAACGTTTTAGAAATGCGAACGAAGGCACGAAGACTGCAGGCTGAAAGAGGTCTAGGTCTCATTATTATTGATTACTTGCAATTAATGGGCGGCGGTAATTCTGAAAATCGAGTTCAAGAAATTTCAGAAATCTCGAGGTCCTTAAAAGGCTTGGCAAGGGAGTTAAATGTTCCTGTTATAGCTTTATCTCAGTTGTCGCGAGCTGTTGAGGCCAGACCTGATAAAAGGCCGGTGTTATCTGATCTGAGGGAATCTGGATCGATTGAACAAGATGCAGACGTGGTAATGTTTATATACCGAGAAGAACTTTATGACTCTGAGACGGAAAAGCGAGGGATAGCCGAAATTTTAGTAAGAAAACATCGAAATGGTCCTGTCGGGAGCGTTGATCTTCACTTTAAACAAGAGCAGACTTCTTTTCACAATATTGAGAAAAAACATATTGTAAAATGATTAATTAAATTGCTTATGCAAGAGCTCTTTGTTATTATAGAAACATAAAAAAACAAAGAGGAAAAATGGCTCAAGTAAAAAAAGATTATTTGGGAGCTGGGGTTATCGGCATTATTGCCGCAGTTTTGTCAAAAGTAATGATTACAAATTTGGAGATTCAGATTTCTTACCCCATATTTGCGGTTTTTATTTTTTTTATCTGTATTGCAGGGATGTTTGTTGCGAGAGTATTTCTTAAGAAGAAAATATTGTCCCTGTACCAGTTCGTAAAATTTGGAGAGACAGGGGGTTTAAATACCTTCATTGATCTGGGAATTTTGAACTTACTCATTTTACTCAGCGGTATTAGCGGTGGAGCATACTATTCAGTTTTTAAAGGAATTTCATTTTTAGTTGCGGTTACGAATTCATATTTTTGGAATAGGTTTTGGGTTTTTGAAAGTAAAGAGAAAAAGAAAACTGCTGATGAAGCAATGCGCTTTTATATAATTAGTTTTATCGGCTTTATAATTAACGTTTTAGTTGCAACCGTAATTGTTAATTTTGGCGCAAATTTAATAAATGTTGGAGGAAATTTACTTGCAAACATTGGTGCAGTGGCGGCGTTCGTTATTACAATGATGTTTAATTTTTTTGGTTATAAATTTTTCGTTTTTATTAAGACTAAAGAATCGAAGCAAGAGACACATCTTGATAAATAAGCAGACGAATAGGTTAATTGAACAAGCAAAGAATCAGTTGATTAAATTTTATTCTCATCTGAAAAACAGTTGACACCGCAATTAAATCATCAAATTTTTATGAAGATTATTATAATTAAATTCAAGAAATGAAAAGTGTTGAATCTGGAAAGCTCTCAAGGCTTATAATCGGTTCTCTAAGCTTAGAAAAGCTTAAAATAAGATACTCGTTTTTACCAATTATTATATTACTGGCGCTATTCTTTCGAATTTATAAATTTTCTGGCGTGGGCCTAACGACTCTGGAAATTGCAAATATTGAGCGAATCTTAGCTTTTTCAGATATTTCAAATTTTCTTAACGAAAACGTGACGAGTAATCTTTATTATTTTTTGCAATTTTTAGTTGGGAGAGGTTTCGGCTTCTCAATTATAAACATGAGAATAACTTCAATTGTAATTTCGATTATAGGACTTCTGGCTTTCCATGGATTCGTAAGGGAATGGTTTTCTAAAAGAGCAGCTTATATCTCAACTTTCTTGTTATCGATATCTTTTTATTATTTAATGCTGTCTAGAAATGTTTCCCACGAAATTTTTTACTTTTTTCTTATTACCTTCAGTTTATATTTCCTGACGCTCGCATATCGGAAGAAGAAAAAAATCTATTTTGCAATTTCCGGAATCTTGATCGGTCTTAATTTTTATGCAAGTGAGATTACCATCTCACTTGCGCTCATATTTATTGCATCAGCTATTTATTTTTACTACAAAAATAAAAAATTTATCACCTCTTATATAAGAGAAGTGATGATTGCCTTGATTACTTTTCTGATGACATTATTACCATTCTTGGCAGCTGTAGCAAAACGTCCAGGAATTTTGGTATCCCAATTTACTAATTCTTTCTCGGTAGTTTATGAGAATCTTAATAATCTGGTTGCCTCAATCTTAGTTACTTCGCCAAAGGATTATATGTACAACGTTAGTGATTTACCGATCTTTGATCCCTATATTTTGTTAACTTTCATAACTGGCCTGATTTACATTATTTTAAAAATGAAAAGGCGAAAATATTATTTTTTAATTGTTTGGACGGTGGTCGCACTGACAGTTATTCTTATTAGGAAAGATTTTAATTTGGGAAACATTGTCTATCTGCTGCCCCTAATTTTCATTATGTCGGCAATAATTCAGGGGTATGTGTTATCAAAGTGGTTTACAACCTTTCCTTTTAACCGCTGGGCAAGAATTGTAATGACATTGGGAATCGGTTTCTTTTTTGCGATGTCTCTAACATATAACTTTGAAAAGTACTTTTTTGCTTGGCAAATGTTCCCCGAGCGGAAATTAGTTTATAATGTCACCCCCCTTAGTCAGCAGATAGAAACACCGATATATCTTTATCAAATCAGTCTTTCTCGGGACGTTGCTCAAATCATTCTCAATAAGGACAATATAGAAGTCGTGAAATTAGAAAACACCGAGGAATTAAAAAACATTCCTAAACCGGTGATTTTGACTTCTCGGTTAGGTGCTAATCAAATTCGGAAAGTTGGTGGTCTGGAAGAGTATCGGGGTCTTGATCTAGTATTATTTAAAGGGAGCGCACAATGAATGGACAAATTTTTTTATCGGTGATTATTCCGGGTCGAAATCAAGCGGAAGAATTAAAGAAGACCTTATCCGATATTTTAGAATTTTCAAGAGAAAAAAGCTGGGCAGTAGAGGTAATATACGTAGATGGAAATAGTACCGATCATACCGAGAAAGTGATTTCAGAATTCCGGAATAAGTTTCCTCATTTTAAGTCAATGAAGGAAACTCAAAAAGGCTATAAACGAGGAAAAGGAAGCGCCGTTAAATTGGGGATGGAAGAAACGACCGGAAAATACAAAATGTTTATGGATGCTGATTCTTCGACCCCATTTTCAGAGATTGAGAAATTCTTCCCTTATTTTGATAAGGGCTATCAAGTCATAATGGGTTCCCGTTATACCGCAAAACCTCTTCCGGCGAGTAATAAAACTATAACGGCTTTTTGGCAGGCATTAAAGCAAGTTTTAGAATTAATTTTTACCGGAAAAACTAGTGCAAACAAGACAAAAAAACAACAAGGTTGGTTTCGACAATTTATGTCTCGAGGAGGAAACCTAGCTTTTGTGACCCTGTTGGGTCAAGCTTTTGCCGATACGAGATGCGGTTTTAAGGCCTATACTCAAGAAGCGGCAGACATTTTGTTC
>CAZAFQ010000025.1:0-8532 GCA_964484885.1 uncultured Candidatus Saccharibacteria bacterium
TTCTTTATCACATCCCCCTTTTGTAAGCCCTCACGCGCTGCAGGCGTATCCTTCTCAACTTCGATTACCGTTACTTTCAGGTTATTGATAATGTTTTCATGTCTTGCCATATCGGGAATAATCGGCTGCATTCCAATCACGTAGCTGCCCAAGAGGATGAGCCAGGCCAGAACCAGATTCATTATTACACCGGCAGCCAATATCAGGATTCTCTTGGGAGCGGGCTTTGAGGCAAAGCTATCCGGATCTTTCGATTCGTCCCCTTCACCATGAAGCTTGACATATCCACCCAGAGGAATAGCGTTGATTGCATAAGTTGTTTCTCCCTTTTTGCGGCTCCAAATCTTGGGCGGGAAACCGAAGGCAAATTCATCGACCCTAACCCCAGTTTTTTTTGCTGCTGTAAAATGTCCCAGCTCATGAAAAAAAACAATTAAGGAAAAAACGAAAATAAAGCCGATAATCGAGATTAACAATGTCATCTTAGATCCTCATTAATTTATTAATTATACTTACAAAATATTCTGACCATTCTTTTTCCAAGTTTAAAATCCTAAGACTGGCAAGAGCTTTAGCCTGAAGGGCTTCAAACGCCTCCACCGTTTTATTTTTAACGCCAGTATCCTCAAAAATTCTAACCGCTTCTTTAGCATCATTTTCCGAAATGCTGTCTTTTTTATAAATCGCTCTAAGCTTTTCTTTTTCATTAGAAGCTGCTATCCGAGCTCCAAGAAGTACCGGATAAGTTTTCTTTTTCTTATAAATATCGGAGGCCGTCTTTTTCCCGGTTTTTGCTTCCGAACCCCAAAGACCCATGTAATCATCAAAAATTTGATAAGCTAGCCCCAGGTTTAATCCAAATTCGCTTGCTTCTTTTACGATTAACGGCTCTTTCTCCGCCAAGAATGCTCCCATACTACAAGATAGGGAGACTAAAGCCGCTGATTTTCCCGTAATCATCTCTAGGTAATCGCTTTCGCTGACAGAATCTATCGCCAGGTCCTCAAAAGACATATCCAATTGCTGCCCGTTTATTACTTCCTCAAAGCAGCCGGAAATCATGTCCAAGGCCTTCCTTAAGAATTTATCCTCAACCCTTATGGCGCTTTTATAAGACAAGTTCAAAATAAAATCACCGATATTAATCCCTTGGGGGACTCCCCAGAGAGACCAAGCGGTTGACCTCCCTCGTCTTAGCAAATCATTATCTTCGATGTCATCATGAACAAGCGAGAAATTATGAAAGATCTGGATTGAAGAGGCAATTGGAAGTGCTTTTTCGGGTTTTCCACCAAGAGCCTCGTTTAAAAGTAAAAGTAAATATGGCCGAAACATTTTCCCGCCAGATTCAGCGCAGAAATGCAACTTTTCATTAACAAAACCAAAATTGTATGACGCCTTTAAATAAAGCTCGGTCTCTTTCTTCAGTAAGTTCCTGATATCAGCTTCAACTAGCCGATTATAATTTTTCGTTTCTATCATTTTCCGAATCTCCTTAAACGAGAATTATACTCTTTTAGGGCGGCGTCAAGTTCTTTTTTCTTAAAATCCGGCCAAAGACAGTCTGTAAAAAAAAGTTCCGAGTAGGCGGATTGCCAACTAAGAAAATTGCTCAACCGTTTTTCGCCGCCGGTTCTTACTATTAAATCTGGATCTGATTGGCCAGCCGTATCAAGAAATTTTTCAAAATTTTCTTCGGTTATTTGATATTTGGTACTCCGAAATCTTGCTATCGCTCTTATAATTTCTGCTCTTCCGCCATAATTAATCGCCAAACTTACGGTTGCTTTCTGATTATTTTTTGTCTTTTCCACGACATCACTAAGTAACTCCCTAAGATCAGGTTCCAAACCGGCGATATCACCTAAAAGCTTAACTTGGAGATCGTTCTTTTCGGCTCTCGCCAAGAGTCTGGCGGCATAATCCTTCATGAGTCTGAACAGTCCACTTACTTCTTCTTCGCTTCTTTTCCAATTTTCAGTAGAAAAAGCATAAAACGTAATAGACTTGATGCCTCTATTAACGCATAATTCTACTATCCGTTCAAAAACTTTTGCTCCTTGCCTGTGTCCCAAAAAAGCCGGGAGTCCTCTGGCAACTGCCCAGCGCCTATTCCCATCCATTATAAAAGCAATGTGGTTCGGTAAATTCATCTTAGATCAAATTGTTAGCAACTCTTTTTCTTTCTGTTCCAGTCTCTCTTCAACTTCCTTATTATACCTGTCAACTACTTTTTGAAGCTCCTGCTCTCCTCGATACATATCATCTTCGCCGATCAGGCCATCATTCTTTGCCTTTTTAATCTCATTAGCAACCTCTCCTCGAATATTTCGAATCGAAATTTTTGAATTCTCAGCTTTTTCTTTAACAACTTTTACAAATTCTTTCCTCCGTTCTTCTGTTAACTCGGGAAGATTTATTCTCAAACTATCGCCATTGTTTACCGGATTAAGTCCCAGATCCGATTCTCTGACCGCTGCCTCTATTTGAGTAATATTACCTCTGTCCCAAGGCTGAATCAAGATTGAGCGCGAATCAGTAACTGTAATGCTTGCAAGCGCTTTGATGGGGGTTTTTGTCCCATAGGCATCAACTGTTATATTGTCTACCAAAGAAACGCTTGCCCGACCGGTATGGATAGTCAATAAATCAGCTTCTAACATTTCAATCGTTTTTTTGAATCTAGGCTCAGCGCTTTTTAGAGTTTCTTCAATCATACAAACTCCCTATTAAATTAGTTAGATTATAGCAAGAAAGAGCGTTAACGACCAACTTCAAAACGACAAAATCTTCTGACTTGGATTTTCTCACCGACTTTTGAAACTTTCTCGTTTAGCATTTCGCTAATCTTAATATCAGGATTTTTGATGTAAGGCTGATTCAAAAGACAGTGTTCGGAATAAAATTTTTCTCTCTTCCCTTCCCAAATCTTTTCTTTTATTGTTTCGGGTTTTTTTTCTTCAGCCAATTTTGCAAATTCGATTTCTTTCTCTTTTTCCAACACCTCGTCCGGCACTTCATCGGCACTTAAATATTCCGGGTTTGCGGCAGCAATATGCATTGCAATTTCTCGAGCGAAATTTCTAAAGTCGTCTGTTCTGGCAACAAAATCTGTCTCACAATTAACTTCCACCAAGACTCCAATCTTCTCATTATGCATATATTGTCCGATAACTCCCTCTTTGGTCTCTTTATCTGATCTCTTTGCCGCAACTTGAGCCCCTCTTTTTCTTAAACATTCCAAAGCCTTTTCGCTATCTCCGGAAGATTCTTCTAGCGCTTTCTTGCAATCCATCATTGGAGCGCCGGTGGTTTTTCGTAAATTAGCAATATCTTGCGCATTTATTTTTGCCATTTTTAAGCCTCCTCTTTCTTAACCTTCTCTAATTTTTCTTCTTTTTCTTCATTCTTTTTTCCCTCTCCCTTATCTTTTCCAAGCGCGTTCTTAATTGCATCCGCCAAGTAGCCTGAAATTAACTGGATAGACTTGACTGCATCGTCATTTGCCGGAATTGGATAATCAACAAGGTCAGGATTGGCATTTGTATCAACAATGGCAATAATCGGAATCCCCATCTTCCGAGCTTCTTTGACTGCCGTCATTTCTTTTGTAATGTCAACTATGAAGACTGCCGCCGGCAATTGGCTTAAGTCCAAAATCCCGCCTAAGGTTTCTTCAATTTTTCGCGCTTCTTCCTCTAATTTTATTCTCTCTTTTTTAATCATTTTATCGGAAGGATCTTCCAGTTTTTTTCTTAAATCTTTAAGATATTTGGTTCTACTGGCAATTGTTTGAAAGTTTGTAATCATCCCTCCCAACCAACGCTCTGTCACATAGGGCATTCCGCAACCGCTTGCAATTTCCTTAATCAACTCTTGAGCTTGCTTTTTTGTCCCAATAAATAGAATTTTTCCTCCACCTCGCGCTACTTCTGCCGCAAATTTTCCGGCTTCTTCCATTTTTTCAACAGTTTTTGCAAGATTGATAATATGGACTTTATTTCTGGCATCAAAAATAAAAGGAGCCATTTTCGGATTCCACCTCTGGGTCTGATGTCCGAAATGAGCTCCGGCCTCTAGAAGTTCCTTCATTAATATTTCCATCGTTCTCCTTTCTGTCCTTCATTGCTTAGTAAAGACGGTCTTCTAAGCTTATAAAGAACCCGCCGCCTTCAAGATCCCCTTCAAGGGGAGGATGATTTCCAAATAAGAAGGCGTGTGTATTATTATTAACTTAACTCGGATATTTTAACAGAAAAAGCGGCAGAAGGAAAGAGTCAATCTTCTTATTGAATAAATACCAAAATTATGATAAGATTTTGCTTGTTATGAAAAAAGATATTCATCCTGAATATAAAGAAGTCGAGATAAAGTGCGCTTGCGGTAGTACGATTAAGACAAGATCTACTGCCGACAATCTTAGTGTCGAGATTTGTGCTTCTTGTCATCCTTTTTTTACAGGCAAGCAAAAATTAATAGATACTGCAGGCCGAGTTGACAAATTTAAAGCTAGGGTAGAAAGAGCCAAAGCCTTCAAAGAAGCCGGTCAAAAAGCAGAAAAGGTTAAAAAATCAGTGCCAAAAGATTCAGGAAAAGAAAAGTAAATATTTTTTATTAGAAAAGTAGCGTTTTTTTCATGAGATAAAAACGCTATAATTGTATCTAAACAGGTATGCCATGATTGAAAAATACGAATTATTTAAAAACGAATATAGCGAGATAGAAAGAAAACTTTCTGCTCCTGATTCAACTTCTAATCCAGAAACAATTAAGAGATTATCTAAAAGACATTTTGAATTAAAAATAATTTTAAGTCTTTTTGAAGAACTGGAAAAAATTGAGACTGATATTAATGATTCTAAAAAAATGGCAGAAGCGGAGAATGACCAAGAAATGAAAGACTTTCTTAACCAACAATTAGAAAGTTCCAAACTAAGAAAAGAAGAGCTTGAAAAAACACTTCATTTTAAATTAATTCCAAAGGATCCTAATGCTGATAAGAATGTTATTATGGAAATCAGGGCTGGAACGGGTGGCGATGAGGCCGCTCTTTTTGCTGGAAATCTTTATCGAATGTATTTAAAATATGCCGAAAAGAAAAATTGGAAAGCAGAAGCCTTGAGCGAAAACAAAACCGGGATTGAAGGAGTCAAGGAAGTCATCGTCAAGATTTCCGGCGAAGATGTCTATCCCCACCTTAAATATGAGAGTGGCGTTCATCGTGTCCAGCGTGTCCCAGAAACGGAATCTCAGGGTCGAATTCATACTTCGGCGGCAACCGTAGCCGTTTTGCCAGAAGCGCAAGAAGTAGATATCCAGATTGATCCTAAGGACATTCGAATCGATGTCTTCCGCTCTTCCGGCCCGGGCGGTCAGAGCGTCAACACAACTGATTCTGCCGTCCGAATCACTCATCTTCCAACCGGAATAGTTGTTTCCTGCCAAGATGAAAAATCGCAGCTCAAAAACAGAGATAAGGCAATGTCAATCCTCAGAGCCAGATTGCTGGCCCAAAAACAAGAAGAAGAGGCCAAAAAAAGAAGCGACTTCCGAAAAACTCAAGTCGGCTCAGGAGACCGCTCAGAAAAAATCCGAACCTACAATTATCCCCAAGACCGAATTACTGACCACAGAATTAGTTTCTCTGTTCATAACATTTCAGAAGTAATGAACGGGGAATTAGAGGAAATTATTGGAAAACTAAAAAGAACTGAACAGGAAGAAATCCTGAAGAATCTTTCCATGTAATTTCTTTCTCCGACTTGAATTTTTTAAGTTAAAACTCATTCTCCGAAGAGAGCGCGGTAACTCCTACTAACTTTTTTTATAAATTAACTTGACAATTCTAATACGATTGGAGCGTGGTCAGAGCCAAAAACTTCCGGTAAAATATAGCTCTTCTCAATTTTTTTTACTAAACTCTTTGAGACCAGAAAGTAGTCAATCCGCCACCCGATATTGCGACTTCTGGCATTATAAAAATTCGACCACCAAGTATAATGACCACTGCCCCTTTCAAATGTTCTGAAGGTATCAGTCAATTGACGTTTTTTTAGAAAATCGCTAAACCATTTCCTTTCTTCTTGGGTAAACCCGGCGTTCTTCATATTTGATTTTGGCTGAGCCAAATCAATCTCTTCGTGAGCCACATTGAAGTCTCCACCAATAATCACCGCTTTGTCACATTGTAGTTTCTCAACAAAAACTTCAAAGCTTCGGTTGAAATTAAGCTTAAAACTAATTCTTTCCAAACCTCTTCGAGAATGGGGAAAGTAAACATTCACAGCATAAAAGTCTTCATATTCGAGCGCCACAACCCGAGCTTCAGTATCAAACTCTTCGATCTCTATTCCTTTGATAATTTTTAAGGGTTTCTCTTTTGAGTATATTAAAAGACCGGCATAACCCTTCTTCTCGGGAATATAGTAAACCAAATGGTAACCGTCTGGATGTGGAATTTTTGCTAACTCTTCTTCAGAAATCTTAATTTCTTGGAAAAAATAAATATCAGCGTCTTCTTTTCTTATGAAATCGCCAAAACCGTTTTTTATTGCCGATCTAATACCGTTAACGTTCCAGGAAATAATTTTCATTTTATTTCTGCCCAATCTCCAATCTTAATATTCTTTTTCGCGGCCTCTCCGGCCTTAACCTCTAAAACATAGGTTGCTTCATTTTCCGGCTTAAAAATCTGGCACTGCTCTTCACCACAGGGGAGGGCATTCTCTCTGATTGATACTACCTCTTTCCTAGTGTTTAACCAAATAATATCAAGTGGGATTAAAGTATTTTTCATCCAAAAAGAATGAATTCCCGGTTCAGAATAAATAAAAAGCATTCCCTGGTTCTCACCTAAATTGTCTCGATACATTAGCCCTCTTTCCCTTTCGCTATCCGTATCAGCAACCTCTACCTCATAACAAGTTTCAAAACAAACCTGACTAACCGTTGCCTTTTCAAAAAAGTCCCTATAAAAAACCGTCAGTATGACAACAAAAAGTAACAATATCACGACTAGCCACTTTATTTTCATGCTAAAAAGCTTTCAAATCAATTATTGAAGAGAGACTCCTAGCTTTCTCCGAGAATAACATCAACTTGAATTTCTCTACCATCTCTAAGAATCGTTAAGGTCACTTTATCTTTAGGATTATATTTCTGAAGTAAACCGGAAAGACTGTGCTTATCATCTATTTTATCATTTCCTATCTTTAAAATAATATCACCGGTTTTAATCCCTGCTGAAGCGGCTGGAGAATTCGCTGCAACTGCCGTATTCCCTCCTCCATAAATTAAAATTCCATAATCGTAATCCAAGTCATTTCTGGCGGCATACTCCTTTGTAATAGGAACGTAGCGGATGCCAATATAGGGACGAATAATCTTTCCGGAAGAAATTACCGAGGAAACTTGTTTTTTGACATCATTAATAGGTAATGCGAATCCAATATTCTCAGCGGAGGCTACGGCTGTATTAATACCAATTACCTGACCGGAAATGTCAACTAGGGGTCCGCCGGAATTCCCGGAGTTGATTGCAGCATCGGTTTGAATAACATCATCTAGCACCTCCGAAGAGCCGCCGAACGAATCACTTGCAGAAATATTCCTACCGATCCCGCTAACAATACCACTTGTAACACTGTTCTCATATTGTCCGAGCGCATAGCCAACGGCAATTACAGTTTGACCTAGCTGAAGATCTTCCGAGTCTCCCAGAGTTGCCACGGGAAGATCGTTACCTTCAATTTTGACAAAGGCAATATCATTTAAAGAGTCTCTCGCCACAACCTTTGCCTGATATTCTTTACCATCACTAGTAAAGACACTGTAGTCAGCTCTCTCATTAGATACTACGTGCTTATTTGTCACAATTAAACCGCTCTTGTCTACAATAAAGCCTGTGCCGGCACTTTCGGATGTTTGTGGTCTTCCAAAAAAATCTAGGATTGAGGTGGAAGCGGTAATGCTAACCACGGCGGGATTTATTTTTTTAACAGCATCAATTATTGCGGATTGTTGTTCCACTGTCTGAAAAGTTTTCGTTCCAGCTGAGTTAAAAGTGACATCTCCCACCCCCTCACCGACCAGCCTATATCCAAAAATCCCCCCTAAAGCCCCCACAACAAAAGAAACAAGGACAAGCGAAATAAATCTCTTTCTCCAAAGATTATCAGATGAGTTAGTTTGGGATTTTCCGTTCGCGTTAAAGTCCTCTGATCGATCGATATCTTTTTCCGACATAGCTTCCTCCCCTTCTTAAGTTTTTAAAATTAAACCCACTTTATGGTTAAAATCAAGGTCATGATAATAACAAAGGTTATCCCCACATATTCGAAAATGATCCTGAAATTCAACTTATCCTCAAGCTTATGAATCAAAAGTCCCCAAATACAATAATAGACTAAAACGATGAATAATGACGCCACCGAAATTGAGATAACGGCAGTATTACCCTGCTTCAAATTAGGATATTTTTCTGAAAAAAAACTGAAAACGACAAAAAGTTCGCAGAGGATAATCGAAATTGCC
>CAZAFQ010000026.1:0-8086 GCA_964484885.1 uncultured Candidatus Saccharibacteria bacterium
ATTTAGCAAGACTCCAAACCAAAATCGAAGAATACTATATGGATAATCAAGCTTATCCATCAGCGTTGGATGATGTTGCCTTTCAATTCGACGACGGTAAAGTTCCAACCGATCCAAAAAATACCGGAACTTATGTTTATACCTACACTCCATCTGCAGACAGCATGTCATACACTTTGACTGCTCAAATGGAGAAGGCAAAAAATGGAACAAACATTGACGCCAGTGGTTTGATGACTCTAAAGAACAAACAATAATGTTCAAAAAAACAGCCTCAGTTGTTCCGGGGCTGTTTTTAATTTTTTAAAAACTGATTATAATGGACGTGCTATGAAATATCTGCTGAAAAACAAAGGATTTACCTTGATCGAACTTTTGATTTTAGTTGCTATTCTATCAATTTTTTTAAGCGCTATTTTTCCTTTAGTCATTAAGAATATTTCTCTTAACAATCAATCAAAACTAAAACTGAAGGCGACTCAAGCCGCTCAAACAAAAATCGAGGAATTAAGAGGAGCAAATTTTGACGAGCTGAAAAGCGGTCCTTTTAATGTCTCCTCTATCCCCGGAGCAACCGGAATAGTTCAGGTTTTAACTGATATCGATGGGGACGGTACCGACGAAACCGATATCGTAAAAGTAAATGCAAGCGTTAATTATAATATAAAAAGTAAAGTAAAATCGGTCGAACTATCGACATATATTTCAAGAACAGGCATTGCCAAATGAAGAAAAAGGGAGGTTTTTCTTTAATCGAGTTGATTGTAGCGATTGCCATAATCGGAATTGTAATTTTTGTCGGAACGGACACCTATCTTACGGGGTTAATTTCTTCAAAAAAAGAATATCATAAAGCACAGCTTTCCGGAGATGCCAGAGTGGTAACTGAAGGGATGATTGGCAACATTAAGCTGAGCTCGGGGGTTGAGGATGCTTTTGGGGCCTATACCTCCAATGAGACAACTCTTATCTTGCTTTTACCGGCGATTGATTCCTCTAACAATTTTATTTACGAAGCAGATCAGCAAATTTTTGATCGAATAATTTACTTTCTAGCAGGAAACAGTCTTCACAAAATTACGCTCTCTACCAATCAACTTAGCCGTCTTTATTCACAAAATGAGAGCGAGCATATTTTACTTACAAATGTGAAGTCCGTGGTCTTTACTTATGATGCCTCGCCTCCAAACACAAATAACGTTGTTATTAATCTGACCGTGCAAGAGCTTAAAATTAATCCGCCTCTGGAATATAATGTTAACGTAAAGGGAATTTTAAGAAATGCCTAAGCGTTTAAATAATAAAAGTGGAACAATATTGGTAACTTTTGTGATTCTTTTTACCATTCTTTCAACAGTTGTCTTGGCAATCGCCTTTATGACTTTCGAAAATCGGATTAGTATCGAAAAAAGTTATTATAAGGCAATTGCCGAAAGTGCAGCTGAGGCCAGTATCGATAAAGCAATTTGGGAGTTCCAAAGAGGGAACCATACTTATTCCGGAGAAACGACAAATACTGACTTTGAAGGGGTTGAGCTAGATCTTTCAGTTGCTAGTGTCAACGCTAATTTAAAAATCTTAACGGCAACAGCATATGTTCCTTCAAAAGTAAGTTCCAAATATAAGAAAAAGATTCAAGTAAAAATTACAGATGAACCTTCTTCTACCGGAGTGGCTTTTCACTATGGAGTTCAGGTCGGTGGTCTGGGAATAACAATGTCAAATAATTCAAAAGTAATCGGTAATGTTTATTCCGGAGGGACAGTGACAGGAGGTAATGGCGCTGAGATAACGGGGGATGCTTTTGTCTCTGGATCAGGGAATAAGCTCAGTTCAATCAAAATTGGTCATGACGGTCATGCCCATACAATTCAGGATTGCAATATCAATCATGATGCTTTTTATTTTTCGAGTGCCACTCTTATTTCATCTACGGTTTTAGGGACAAAATTCCCCGGGATGGCTGATCCGGAGCCTCAGAATCTACCCCTAAGTCAAGCCGATATCAACAGATGGCAAGAATCAGCCTCAAGCGGAGGTACTATCGAAGGCAACTATCTTCTTACAAATTCCGCTACTGCCACTCTTGGTCCGAAAAAAATTAATGGTGATCTTACAATCAGCAATGGAGCAACTTTGAATATTACCGGGACTTTGTTGGTATCCGGTAATATAAATTTTTCCAATAATGTCTAGATCAAGCTTGATCCGGCCTATAGTTCAAGCAGTGGCGTAATATTAGCAGATAACTTAAATAATAAAATTAGTTACGGTAAAGTTAATGTCAGTAATAATGTGACTATCGCTGGTTCCGGTGATCCCAAAAGCTTCGTTATGATTGCATCCACAAACACCGGGACTACAGCTGCCAATCCTGCAATAAAGGCCGGGAACAATTCTACGGCTGTTGTTTACTGTACTCTGACCGGCTTTATTGAGATCAGCAATAATGCGAAGCTAAGGGCAGTTTCGGGCGGCGGACTACATCTAAGTAACGGGGCCCAAGTGCAATATGATGCCGGATTAGTAGAGGTCAAGTTTGCTGATGGGCCCGGAGGGGATTGGAAGATTCGTGAGTGGCAGGAGATAAAAGACTAAAGTTTATTTTCTTAATTTTTTGAGCTATATTAAAGAGAGGAAATTTGGAGGGTACCATTAAGCAGGATCTAATATATAAAAAGAGAGATTGTATCGGAATTGATATCGGTACCAATTCTGTTAAGGTTGTCCAACTCAAGAAAAAAAAGAAGTTTGTTAAACTAATCGGTTATGTTACAAAAAAGCTGCCTTCAAATCTTATGATTGAGGGAATTATTTCTGACCCTGAAGAATTGGCAAAAATAATTCGGGAAATGATCTCCCAGATTAGTAAGGGGGGAAGTAAGCCTGAGAAAGTACTCGCTTCTATTCCTGATTCCAGGATCTTTACCAGAGTGCTCGAGTTACCGCCGATGGAAGAAAAAGAGATGAAAGAGGCTATTCTTTGGGAAGCAGATCAGGCCGTTCCGATGGCTCTTACCGATCTAGTCGTTGACTGGAAAGTGTTGGGGCCTTCACTTGCAAAAGACGGTTCCAATGACGTTCTTTTGATGGCGGCGCCCTTGGGAATTGTTAATACCTATGTCCAACTCTTTAATATTCTTGATTTGCAGCCGGAAGCAATTGAGAGTAGTCTGTGCTCTATTGTTCGGTCCTTAGTCTCAAATAAGGAACAAGACGAAGTCGTTATTATTGCTGATATTGGAGGGACGGCTACGAATCTTGGAGTATATGACACTGCTCTTCGTTTTTCTGATACCGTTGATGTTGGCGGTCAGAAAATTACTGAAGCAATCGCAGAAGATATGAAAATTTCAGAAGAAAAGGCTGAAAAGTTAAAAGTTGACGAAGGTCTGAAGAACAGCAATGTGAAAGAAATTCTCCGACCCTTGCTTGGCAATTTACAGAGCGGCATCAAAAAAGTAATTAAATATTATCAAGAGAAATCAAACGGAACTCGAAAGGTTGAAAAAGTTATTTTGTGTGGTGGATCATCTAATCTTTCCGGATTAACTGAATTTTTAGCCAGTGAACTCGGGATAGAGGTCAAAGTCGGCAACCCTTGGGTTAATATTAATACCTACCCCCTAAAATGCGTTCCCAGAAACGAGGTTCCTAGTTTTGCTAATGCTATCGGTTTATCTTTGCGAGGAATCGAAGAGGAGAAACTGGCATGATAAACTTTTTACCGGAACAAATTCGGGAAGGCTTGATTTACAGCAAAAGAAATCGCAGAATTGTCAATTATCTTGGTTTTCAAATAACGCTAGCGCTTCTCATCCTCCTCTCCTTTTTAATTGCTAATTTTTATCTTGCAAGCAATAATCAATTTTTTATTACTCAGAAGGAAAAAAGCCAGCAAGTGATTGATTCTTATGGTGATTTGCTACACGATGCCAAGAAGCTTGAAGAAAGGATTTCCAGTATTGAGAAAATAAAGAAAGATTATGATTATTGGACAAAGTTTAATTATGCTCTAGATTATTTAACGCCCGAATCAGTCTTTCTGGGGACAGTAGAAAAACAAGATAGTGTAATCAAAATGTCGGGATATGCTAGAACAAAAAAAGACGCCGTTGACTTTCTCGATCTTTTAAAGGTTTCAAAACTTTTTTCCTCAACCAACGTTGAGTCAATCAAAACAGTTGATCATCCGTCAAATCCAAATTCCGGAGTAAAAGTTGAAAATTTCAATTTTACCCTGCGATTAACCGAAGGGGCCCTAAGATGAGAAAAGAGACTTTTAGCCCCAAATCATTTAATACCTTTCTTTATGTGATTATCGCAGTTATCGTGATTGCGATTTTAGTGTTTTCTGCTTATTTTGTTTTGGCGATTAACGATTTGAGCAAGGAGCTATCTAAGAATAAGTATCTCTCGATAAACAATAATGCTAAAATCGAAGCCTTAGCAAAGCTTGAACATTATTTCCACGGCTCAAATGAAGAAAAAGAAAAAGTTACGATCTACTTGCCCGGCACTAAAGACGTTTCTGTTTTGCTTTCTGATTTAGAAAGGATGGCTTCAACTAACGGCTTAGTTTTTAACAGTTACCAAACAATTAATGATAAAAAGGCTACGCTTTCAAAGGATAAGGCTGCTCAAGACATCCAAATCCAAAGAGAAAATGACTATCAGTTCATGGCCTTTATGATAGAGCTTGAGGGTCCTTATCAGTCAATCAACGAAATGGTAAAACAAATTGAGAATTATGAAAGACTTGTTGAAGTCACATCAATTA
Source organism: uncultured Candidatus Saccharibacteria bacterium (assembly GCA_964484885.1). Taxonomy (GTDB): domain Bacteria; phylum Patescibacteriota; class CPR2; order UBA1875; family CAZAFQ01; genus CAZAFQ01. Next base: position 4,781 of record CAZAFQ010000026.1, read on the forward strand.
AATATACCAATTTGCTTATAGAAGGCAGCGAAACTATTCGAGCGGAGTTGAATATTAATGCTTATTTGAAATCATAATGAAAAAAACAAACTTAAAAATTGAAAAAAATCTGCCATACTTCTTTCTGGCACTCTTTATGGGTATTAGCCTTTTAATCGCCGGTTATGTTTATCTTTCCTTTAACCGGCCGCCTGAGGGAACCGTTATTTCAGAAGCAAAAACCGAAATTGATGAAATCTCAATAAATTTTAATAAAACTAAAATTTTAAACATCTTTGAAAAAACTCCTCATTATGATACCTTGAATGTTCCAACGCAATCAGTCAAAAATCCGTTCGTTACTTTCTAATTTTTAATTAATCAAATCCTCGGACTACTTCTATGGATCTAGAGCTTTATAATTTTGATCTCCCTAATTCTTTAATTGCAACTGAGCCTGTGACTCCGCGAGACTCGGCAAGACTTTTGGTAGTGGATAAAAAGGAAGATGTTGTTTTTGATGTTAAATTTAGGGATTTATTCCAATTTTTAAGACCAGGGGATTTTTTGGTTTTTAATAAAACTAAAGTAATCCCAGCTCGGTTTCGGGGGCAAATCAAGGGGAGATCGGTAGAAATTTTATTGGTAAGACCCTTTGACGAATGGAGTTGGGAAGTTTTGGCGAAACCGGGGAAGAAAATTATCGAAAACGACGTGATGTTTTTTTCAGATAAATTAAGCGCTAGAGTGGTGAAGAAAAATGAAAGCGGCAGTCTTAAAATTTTATTTATTACAAAAGAAGAAACCCCTCTTAAAGATTTGCTTGATGAGGCAGGTGAAATGCCCCTTCCCCCGTATATTTTAAAACAACGGGGAGAGCGATGTGGTCGTAAGAGCGATCGTGAAGATTATCAAACTGTCTATGCCGAAAGTTCGGGCTCAATTGCTGCGCCCACTGCCGGACTTCATTTCACCCGTCGTTTACTTGCCGATCTGAAAAAGAAGGGGATTAATATTGCTTTTGTCGATTTAAAGATTGGTTTGGGGACATTTGCTCCTATCAGGGTGAAAAACATTGAGGACCATCAAATGCATACTGAGCAATTTGAATTAACACCTCTTTTAGCCAGAAAATTGAATCAGGCAAAAAGAGATGGTCAACGGATAATTGCTGTTGGAACAACAACGGTGCGGGTTTTGGAAACTTGCCAGGAAGATGGCTTTTTGGTCCCCGGAAAAGGAGAAACCAGCATTTTTATCCATCCCGGCTATAAGTTTGGTTTTGTTGATGGCCTTATCACTAATTTTCATTTACCAAAATCTTCGTTACTCCTTCTGGTAAGCGCCTTCCATAATCGCCAGAAGATTATGAAAATATATCGGGAGGCGATTGAGAAAAATTATCGTTTTTATTCGTATGGAGACGGGATGTTTCTTTTCTAACATTCAATAGTCTATTATTCTAATCGGGCTAGCAGCTCTTGTAGCCACTGCTTTTAAATAGTAGGAGCTTATCGAGAATTAATAATTATTGTTTGTCTCTTACTAAGCCTCATCTGATATCCTTTAATCTGCTTTTGAAAGATTTTCTCTTGACAACCAAGCTATCGAAGTGCTAATATTTTTTTAGCACTCAAAGCATAAGAGTGCTAAAAGAGGAAAAATGACTTCAAGAAGAGAAGCAATCCTAGAAGCAATAGTTAGAGAACATATTGATACGGCAATGCCGATTGGCTCTTTAACGTTAGTAGAAAAATATAAGTTTCCTTTTTCTTCAGCTACAATTAGGGCCGAAATGTCAGAGCTAGAAAGAGAAGGTTACATCACACAGCCTCATGCTTCGGCTGGTCGGATTCCCACCGAAAAAGGCTATCGTTATTTTGTCAACATGGTTGAAGCAGAGCAAAGGGAAATGGCTTATCGGGAAGAGAGATCGCTTCGAAAGCGTATCGAAGCAATGCATTTTGACTACAACCGAATGTTCAATGCCGCAACCATTGCCCTTTCGGAACTAAGCTGCAGTGTCGGGTTGTCAATGTTTGATAATGAAACCTTCAGTCACGGGATCGCTAACTTGTTTAGACAACCAGAATTTGTTGACCGTCGTCAAATGCTAAAAGTGGCTGAACTGCTTGATAACTTGCCGTATCTCATGCAGGAATTACCCAAAAATAAAGATTTTTTGGTAATGATTGGTCGGGAAAGTCCAATCGGTAAATCCGCTAATTGCAGTTTGGTAATGTCAAAGGTTGTGACTCCATTTGAAGATCTGGGTTATTTGGGTGTTTTGGGACCAACAAGGATGCCCTATGAGAAAATTATTACCTTGGTTTTGGGAGCAAAGAAATTATTGGAGGAAGAAGCATATGCCTAAAAAGAAAAAAGTAAATCAAAACGAGAGATTGGAGCAAGAACTTGAAGAAATGAAAGAACTGCTTCAAAGAACCCATGCTGACTTTCTTAATTACAAGACAAGAACAGATAAAGAGAAAATTGAAAGCTTAGAGTATGGGGAAATGGTAGCGATCAAAGAATTGCTGCCCATTCTCGATAATCTAAAAAGAGCCAAAAATCACTTACCTCAGGAGTTAGAAAAGAATGAATGGGTTCAAGGAATTTTGAATATTACAAAACAGCTCCTCCAAAAACTAGAAGAAATGGATGTTCGGGAAATTGCGACGGTTGGAACAGAATTTGATGAAAATTTTCATGAAGCCATGGTAGCGGAGAAATCAAAAGAGAAATCAGGAATTATAATTGAAGAATTTGAGCCCGGATACACCTATAAGGATAAAGTTATCAAATATGCCAAGGTAAAAATAGCAAAATAGCGTCTTATGTAAAACACAAAGCGTTAAAGATGAAATTCTGATCCTAGCCGCTTCTGCTCGGAGGAGAAGAATCTAAAAGCAAAGTAATGTAATGAAAAATTAAATTATTAAAAATTAATTTAAGGAGGCTCTAATAATAAGAAATCAGAGCTTCTGGAAAGGAGAAATATTATGGCAAAAGTAATTGGTATAGATTTAGGAACAACTAATTCAGCGATGGCGGCAATGGAGGCGGGTCAACCGACAATTATTCCCAATGCGGAAGGAACTCGGACTACACCCTCGATAGTAGCCACTGCAAAAAATGATGAGAGATTAGCGGGACAACCGGCAAAAAGACAGGCGGTTATCAACCACGAAAATACAATCTTTTCTATCAAAAGACTGATCGGGAGGAGTTTTGATGATCCTGAAGTTCAAAGAGATTTGAAGCTTCTGCCTTATAAAATCGTTAAAGAAATTGGCGGCATTAAGATAAAAATGAGAGAGATAGAAT
>CAZAFQ010000027.1:0-8004 GCA_964484885.1 uncultured Candidatus Saccharibacteria bacterium
GATTCCCCATCGATCTCTAATATCAAGGAATATAATCTTTCCATGATCTCTTCTGGCATTCACCCAACCGAAAACAGTAATCGTTTGACCAGTACATTTTTTGGCGTCTGTCGTTATGGTTCTTTTTTCCAGCATAAATTCTACTCCGAAATTCTTTTGGGATTAATTAATATATTTAATTTTTGATAATTATTCAAGTATTTCAAATATAAATTAGCCGAGTTATATCTTTTAAGCTCTTGCCAAAACTTCCTTAACTTTTTCTACAACGTCCGTTAGGGTTGATTGCGATTTTACAAGATAAGCATCGGCGCCCAGATTCTTGCCTCTCTCAATGTCTCCTTGCTGTGAAAGCGCACTCATGATGACTATTTTGGTGTCTTTAGTCTCAGGAGTTGCCCTTAAAATATCGAGAACATCAAAACCGGAAATTTTAGGCATCATTATATCCAAAATAATCAAGTCCGGTTTCTCCGCCACGGCTCTAGTTAGTGCTGTCTCTCCGTCCCCGGCTGAGATTATTTGGAAATTTTCTGCCGTAAAACGGGCGGTATAAATTTCCCTTAAAGCTTCATCATCTTCAACTAAAAGTATCTTTGCCATTTGAACTCTTTCTATATTTAAAGCTTAATAAAAAAGAAATATTTTTGCAAGCCATTATTCTTTTGTTAGCGGAAGTGTAAAATAAAACTTAGTTCCAACATTTTCCTTACTCTCTAGCCATATTCTACCACCCAAACCTTCAATAATTGAACGAGTAATGTAAAGACCGAGACCGCTTCCCTTGAAATTTTTGGTAGCAGCGCTATTAGCCCGGTAAAATTTTCCAAAAAGATGCTTTTGATCTTCTTGGGGAATTCCCACTCCTGAATCTTCTATCGAAACTGTGGCAAATTCGCGGTCATATTTTATAAATATTTCTACACCCCCTTTTGCCGTAAACTTTATGGCATTTTCGATTAAATTATTTAAAGCCTCTCTTACTTGTTCTTTATCCGCCCTTACTTTAAGGGCTCGTCCGATTGCTCGACCTTTGAAGGTGATGTCCGCACTATTTTCCAAGTTAAGCTTTAATTTTTTCTCATCGGCCCTATTTTGAAAAACCTCCATTACCTCCTTTATCAAATCTCGAATAGAAAAGCTGGTGATGTTTGGCTCGATTCTTTTATTGTCAATCTTTGAAATAATTAGAAGGTTATTTATCAGATGCGACATTCCGTTAGAGGTTTCGTAGGCTTTTGTTAGAAATTCTTTTGCCTTTTCGTTAATTTGACAAATTGAGGGATTTAAGACCAATTCAATATATCCCAAAATAGCCGTTATCGGGGTCCTGAGTTCATGGGCCGCGACAGCGACAAATTCGGATTTCAATCTTTCCGCTTCTTTCTTTTTGGTAACATCTCTAAAAACGCAAATTGCACCCGTTATCTTTCCATTTGCTTCTCTTATTGGAGTGTAGGAGCCCTCAATTGTTATTTGTACATTTCTCTTATTTGTAATAAACATGTTATCTTTAATGACTTTTCCGCCGTTACACCATACGGCCAAGGCAGGACAGTCTTTAACACAGATGGTCTTGCTCTGGTCATTTTTGATATTCATTATTTTTTGGCATGATAAGCCTAGTACTTCAGATGACTTCCAGCCCGTAATTCTTTCTGCCTCTTTATTAAAAAAGATAATTTCTCGATTACTGTTAATGGCATAAATACCATCACCAATATTAGTGAGTAATGAGGCCTGGAAGCCTTCCTTTTCATCAGAGCACTTACTGGCTGAGCCTTGTTTTTCCTTGATAGCTTGTCGGAAAATAAAACCCATGGTTATGGAAACAATAAAAACTAAAGACAGTGCGGCGAGATTTCTGATCTCGTTGTTTCTAAACAGATCGACCGTTTCGCTAAAAGGGTGGATAAGGAAGAGGAGAGCTAGCGGAATGAGGAAAAATATAACTCCCATGGGTAAAGAAAAGAGGGATCCGATGATCAGAAATAAATAAACCATTGGATGGAAAAAGAATTCTTCCAAGCCAAGCATGAACAGGAAGACAAGAAAATAGATAAAACAAAAAATAGCCTGGAAATCAATAGTCAGACGAGTATTTATTTCCAGCAGCCTATTAAGGGCTAAAAATAAAATAAGACCGCCAACCGAAAGTCCTCCCAAAATATGCCAACCGGAGAAGAAGCTTTCCCTTTCAAAAAGGAAGAAAAAAAAGGAGATAATCAGTGCGATTGAGAAAAGTGAGAACATGAAATAAGAAAAATACTTACTAAAGGTAAGAATCTTCTCACGATCTATTAAATCAGTTAGAGTAGAAAATATTCTTCAACCCTCCCGTTACTCCAATCTTATTATAAACCAGCATAAGAAGCAAAGGTCAAATTTTAGTTAAAATAAATTCGAGTAGAGCCTTCGCATCTTCTGTAGCTTCATCTGATCCCAGGAAGATAAATATAAATTTTTGGTTATTTTTTTCGGCGATTCCTATAAAGGTATTTTTGGCATCTTCAGTGTAGCCGGTTTTTGCTCCAATCATTTCAGGATAGGCGTCTAGAGTAGACGAGATATGACCGCCCCACCAATGTGATTCGTTATCTGCTGTAGGATAAATACTGTAGGCGTCATTAAAGCCCAGATATTGAATTATTTCTGGTTTTGTCTTGATAGCATAATAGGTAATCTTGGCAATATCATAAGCAGAAGAATAGTGACCCTCCTCATCCAGACCCGAGGGATTTTTAAAGGTGGTGTTTTTTAACTCTAGAAGCTTACACTTTTCGTTCATTTCTTCAAGAAAAGTATTTCTGTTACCGTCAATTCCTTCTGCTAGAACTTCAGCTGCATCATTTGCCGAAATCATCATTAAGCCGTATAGCAAGTCTTTAACCTTCATTTTCTCGCCTTCTTTCATGACAATTTTATTCGGCTCTACTGCTGCAGCTTCTTTAGAGACTAAAATTTTCTTTTCTAGATCATAATGCTCCAAGGCTAAAATACCGGTCATTATCTTGGTGATACTGGCTGGTGGTAATTTTTCATTTGCGTTTTGATCGAAGATTATCTCTCCGTTTTGAGCATTGATGATAATTGCGGATTTTGCTGAAATAGAAAAATCAGGCTTTTGGGTAAGAGGCTTCAACTCATAAAGTTTTCGATATTGGGTCACCTCTTCGGTTCTATCTCCTGCCGTATTGTTTTGTGTATCATCAAGGGTGTCGGTATGCGGTTTATTCAATAAAGAAGCACCGATAAGAAAAACCAGGCAAATTCCGATAAGTGCTAAAATTTTTTTCATGAAGCTTCTTTTTTAAATTTAGTTCGGCTTGTCGCAACCTATCAGTCTACTCAACGTTTCTCTTCTGTTTATAACTCGAAGCATTGAGGCGTTCGGTAATAATCAAACTCGTTTGGTTGCAAGGGATATTAACAAGTGCTGATATGGATTAATAAAATAACAACAGTTACTTACGAAATCTGACAGCTTGCTTTAATGTGGTACCGCGTATGGGATTCGAACCCATGATCTCCTGGATGAGAACCAGGTATCCTTGACCACTAGACGAACGCGGCATGTTAAATTTAGCTTTGAGGCAAGTTGCAAAATACCCAAGAATTATAACAAAATAAGCTTATTTCATCAATTTAAATTAAATAACCGGCAAACTGGCCGGTTATTTAATAAAAATGAGAATCTAAACTTTCTAAAAAATTAAGCCTTGCCTAAAATTTTGTACATTCCAGTACCGCAATTAGCACATTTGCCCTTCATTGCTCTTCTCTTATTTTTCATAACAACTTCTTCAGCATCAACCATTTCTCTCTTTGCCTTACATTTAACGCAATATCCTTCTGCCATTCTATTCACCTCCTCCCTTATTTTAGTTTAAAGCTACTATAATGCTAAGATGCCGTAAGCTTAATTTTTTGTCAAGAAGAAAATAAGCCGAAAACTAGGATTTTTTCTTTGTATCAAGGAAAATACTGTAAGCAGCGAGAGCTCCTTCCGCAGCTGCAGTTACTATTTGGCGGAATTTGAACTCTTGATGTGTTACATCTCCGGCAGCCCAGACCCCCTTTTTATTTGTTTTCAATTTCTTATTTACGAAAATATAGCCGTCATTATCCCTTTTGACCCCAAGTTGCGTCAAAAGTAAGTCGTTGGGGTTTGACCCCACCTCTATAAAGACGCCGTCAAGCTTCATTTTTCTCCCGTTTTTTAGAGTGATGCTTTCAACTTTTTCTTCTCCATCAATTTGACGGACATCAGAATTAGTCAAGATCTTAACATTAGGAGCTGCTTTTAGCTTTTCTATCCAGTAAGGTTCGGAGTGAAAGGAAGTCTTTTTTATTATCAATGTTACCTTTTCCGCAATATCGGCCAAATAAATTGCTGAAGTTATTGCCGCATCTCCTCCTCCAATTACCGCTACCTTTTTCTTTTTGAAGAAAAATCCATCACAGGCCGCGCAATAAGAAACGCCCCTGCCGGTTAGTCTTTCCTCTCCGGGGACTACCAATCTTTTTCTTTCACAGCCGGTTGCAATCAGGATTCTCTTAGCTTTGTACTTTTCCTTTCCTGTCTGGACCTCAAATCCACTTGTTATCTTTTTGACATCCTGGACCTTCTCGTTTATAATCTCGCAACCTAAGTTTTTTGCCTGCTCGATCATTTTGTCTCCCAGCTTAATTCCGGTGATCTTTCCCACTCCAGGATAGTTCTCTATATCATGGGCTTCGGTTATTGTCCCTCCCGCAATTTCTCCTATTGTCAATGTTTTTAGTCGATATCTATAAGCATAGATAGAGGCCGCAATCCCGGCTGGACCCGAACCTAAAATTAATAAATCGTACATAATTTACCTCGTATATTTATAAGATTTTAATATATTGATAATAAGTTTACCAGTAATGTCAACAGAACAACTACATTGAGCATTAAGGAGACTCGGAGCCCCCTAAGCTGTTTTTTCTTCTTATGAAGTTTATGGGCCTTGATCATGAAGCCGTCGAAAATCAGTAGTCCGAAAATGAACAAATAAATTACAAAAAAGGGCATTCGATCATGGGAAATTGGATTACCAAGATCTGTTGTAACACTTAGTGATTTCTCGCCGGCAACCAAAGTTTTATTGGCGGTAATTGTGGGACTGGGATTCCCAAAAAGCTGGACTGCTACTGTAGTCAGCTTGCCGTTAATGACGCCATTCCCGATTGCAATCCCGGTATCCTTATAGGTAGGGTTTAGGATATTGGCCTTGTGCGTTGGGCTTTTCATCCAGGCCTCTGTCATTGAGTCAGCAGTGATAAAACCACGAGCTAGATTCTCACCGGCAATATCATAAGTATAGCCGGTATTGTCAATGAAATACCAAGCCTTGACTCCTTCCGGTGAAACATGATCCCAGTAATTTCTTGAAAACATATCCGCTAATTTATTGGTTGCGGCTTCTGATAAATATTCATTTTCTTGAAGCGGTCCAACGCCCATCTCTAGTCTTTCATGGTTGATTTCCCAAAAAACAGAGTCTTTTAGCGCAGCGGTATCGGTGGCAACCGGGGTGTAGAGAATTACGCCAAAGCTGAACTGTGAAAGAATCAGACCAACCGAATAGATGGACAAGGCACGATGCCTAAAGGCATGAGGCCTCCAGTTGTTATGCCTGCCGGGAATAAACATTTTTTTAATAAATTTATACATTGCTTAGTTTCCTTTGAGTGGCTTTTTTGCCCAAAAAATCTTCAGCTATTTTATTAACCGGTCCGGCTCCCATTGTTATAATTATATCCCCATCTGTTGCTTTTTCCTTTAGAAACTTAACACAATCGGGAAAACTAGGAATATAATAGGCTTCTTGTCCTTTTTTCTTGATCTCTCCGGTCAAGTCTTCTCCGGAAACGGCCTCAATATCGGCTTTTGTGTCTCTAACAGCATATATTTCGGGAATAATAGTTACGTCAGCCTCTTTAAAGGATTCTCCGAAGTTTGTCATTAGATATTTGGTTCTGGAGTATTGGTGTGGCTGAAAAACGCAGAATATTTTTCGGTTGGGATAAAAATTTCTTAAACCGGAAAGTGTCGATTTGATTTCACTGGGATGGTGGGCATAGTCATCAAAAACTAAGATCCCATCTTGTTCGCCCTTAAGCTCCATTCTTCTTAACGCGCCTTGGAACTTGTTGATTGAGCTTTTTATCGTTCCGAGCTTTACACCACATTCTAAGGAGACAATTATTGCCGCTAGAGCGTTTTGAATATTGTGAAAACCGGGGACTCGGAGGGTGAATTTTCCCAGACTTTGATCTTTCTTCATCACGTCAAACTCCAGTTGTTGTTTTTTTGTTCTGATGTTGACGGCTTTCCACTGAGCTTCGGTTGAGCTGATGCCGTAAGTAATTATTCTACCTGTCGTTTTGGAGATAACTTTTGTTACTGAAGGAGAATCAACTCCGGCAACCAGAAATCCGTCTTTTCTAATATTTTTTACAAAGTCCAAAAAAGCATTTTCGATATCATCAAGATCAGTATAATAATCCAGGTGGTCCGCCTCAATGTTGAGTATCACTCCAATCTGGGGTCTAAGATCGAGAAAGGCTCTTTGATACTCACATGCTTCAGCAATCAAATATTTTCCTTTTCCGTCTTGAGCATTTCCGCCGATACTCTTTACTTCCCCTCCAATCAAAATTGTCGGATCCAACTCGGCCTCCTTAAAAATTGTGGAGATGAGGCTACTTGTAGTCGTTTTTCCATGGGTGCCGGTAATGGCGATGCCCTTTTTTTCATCCATGAGGCTCCCCAGAAGTTCACTTCGGGAAAGAATGGGAATTTTCAGTTGTCTTGCCTTAACGAGTTCAGCATTTCCTTGGTTGATTGCTCCTGAGACGATGACTTTCTTAACCTGGAGGGAAATGTTGTCTTTGCTTTGCCCCAAGTAAATTGTTACCCCCTTTTTCTTCAATTTCTCGGTTAGATAATTCTCGACCAGATCGGATCCACTGATGTTAAATCCTCGCGCAAGCAAGATCTCTGCCAAACCGCTCATGCCGATCCCGCCAATACCGATAAAGTGATAATCGATTTTCTTCATTGCCCCTTATTATAGCTAAAAGTCAAAATTTGACAAAGTTTATCCTTCGTTTTTTGTTTTTTGGCATAAGGTTTTTTCAGCAAAAACATTGTAAGCTTTTCGAGAAAGGAGGCCAGTTAATGAAGAGTTTTTTCACGACTCGAAGGATAATAATCGTTATTGTAGCAATTGTCCTGATTATCTTAGTTTTTTTTCTTGCAAGGAATAATGAGACAAAATATGGCATTGATCGTGATAGCTACCAAGCAGTTTTTCTAACTAATGGACAGGTGTATTTTGGGAAGATCCAAAACCGCGATGATTATATTACGATGAAGGATATCTACTACCTCAAGGCACAGGAAGGTCTCCATTCCGGTGCGACAACAGTAACAACGACGCCGGAAGTTTCTCTGATAAAGTTAGGCAATGAGCTCCATGGGCCAAAGGATTTTATGAATATCGAGAAGAGCCAAGTACTATTTTGGGAAAATTTAAAAGAAAACAGTCGGATTGTAAGGGCAATTAAAGAGCATCGAGAAAACTAGAATTCTATGTATCTGGTTGGTTATGAGAATCTGACTTTAGATTCTCAGGGTTATATAAATATTAAAGACTCTAATTATAATTAGCTGAAATTATCGAGGATAAACTCTTGTAATATCTAGCATTTCTCCAAGTGGCGTGCCACCAAGTGCTTTCTCATGTCAGCAGCATCTGTCGCCTGCAGGCATAGCTTTTTAGTTCAGCGGGGGTTCGTATAGATGCCTGTCTTGCCGACTGTCATCTTGTAGAGCTCTTGATCATATGCACCAATTATATCGAGCCAATCTTATTGGCCTTTATGAATGATGCCAGCGTAATACGATGTACACCGAGCTTTTTGGCAATTTTGGTTTGCGATATCCCCCTGGCCATATATCTGACTATCTGA
>CAZAFQ010000028.1:0-7480 GCA_964484885.1 uncultured Candidatus Saccharibacteria bacterium
ATTTGTCTATGTCAGAAATTGATGAGGCGGCAAAAGTAATTACCGAAGCGGTTGATCCAGATGCCAATATTATTTTTGGCTCAGTAATTGATCCTTCTCTTCAGAGCGAAGTAAAAATTACCGTAATTGCTACCGGATTTGAAGGACCAAAGACTTCCCAGTTGGGAACTGAAACCTCAAGAAAAACAATTTTTGAACCTGAGCCCATCTTTCAGGACGATCTAGAAGATGAACTAGAGATACCAGCCTTTATTAGAAAAAGAATGGATTAGAGTAAACTTTATCGGGGAAGTAATGAAGAGTTGCTTTCCCGTATTAAATTTATAGTGAATAACGAGCTTAACTGTTTTTATGGCCCCAAGATTCTCCTTAGTATCTGTGGTTTTGTATTTTTTCTTTGTGATTAATTTACCGTGTTGAAAAATAGGTGTGGAAAATAATTTTTTGGCTCCTCCTAAAGGAAAAAGAGCCAAATTTTTTGTGGAAAAGAAAAGGCTTGACACCCCATATCTAGTGTTTTAGTCTTTTATACATACGCTATTTTTAAAAAGGGTTCTTTTAAAGAAATGAATTGTCCGAAGTGCAAATCAGAAAAAATAAAAGTGATCGAAAAGCGCGACGTTGAGGGAGAGCAATTGATAAGGAGACGTCGAGAATGCGAGGCTTGTGGCTTTCGTTTTACTACTTATGAGCGGTTAGAAGTAGCAAGCTTAGTAGTTATCAAAAAGGACAAAAGTCGGCAGCCATTTCTCCGAGAAAAGCTGGGAGATGGGATCAGAAAAGCCTTAGAAAAGAGACCGATTTCGGAAGTCCAAATTAATGACTTCATTTCTTCGCTTGAAGAAGATTTGAGGGCTCAAGGAAAGACCGAAATCGAAAGTAAGGAAATTGGAGATTTAGTATTGAAAAGATTGAAAACTCTAGATGATGTGGCATATTTACGATTCGCATCGGTCTACAAGTCATTTGACGATATCGCAAGTTTTAAAAAGGAATTAGATAATATTTCATAATTTGGGAGGGGTCAGATGGTTCGAAAAGAAGCCAATGGAAAACAAGAACAGTTGAGGCTAGCCAAGAAATTCTTGAAGAATAAGCCTTTTACGAAAGTCGAAAAAAGAAGCGGCAAGGTTGTCCCCTTCGACCCTCAGAAAATTGCGATTGCAATTGGGAAAGCCGGAGAGGCAACCGGTGAATTTGGACCAAAAATTGCTGATAAACTAGCAGAAAAAGTCGTTGATTTCTTATATAAAAGATATAACAACACCAATATTCCCTCAGTTGAGAAAATCCAAGACGCAGTTGAACATGTTTTGATGGACAGTGTTTTTGAAGAGACGGCAAAGGCTTATATCGTTTATCGGCGGAAACATGCTGAAATGCGAGATCTCAAGCCGCTTCTTGATTCGGATGCGCTGGTTGACGATTATCTTTCTCAGGCTGATTGGCGGATTAAGGAAAATTCAAATATGAACTTTTCTCTTCAAGGAATGCATGTTTTTGTTGCCGAGAGAGTTGTGCAAAGATATTGGTTGAATAAGTTATACAATGAAAAAATTAAAAAAGCACAGGAAGAGGGCGACCTTCATGTTCACGATTTGGGATATTTGTCGACCTATTGTTGCGGCTGGGATTTGAAGGATTTATTGAATCGAGGAATTTCGGGAGTTTCCGGAAAAGTTGAGAGCGCTCCGCCAAAACATCTTCGAACAGCATTGGGGCAACTTGTAAATTTCCTGTTTACTACTCAACAGGAATCAGCCGGGGCTCAGGCTGTATCGAGTTTTGATACCCTGCTAGCTCCTTTCGTGAGATATGACCACTTAGATTATAAAAAGGCTAAGCAATGTATGCAGGAATTTATTTATAATATGAATGTGCCAACGAGAGTTGGCTTTCAGACGCCCTTTACTAATATTACGCTTGATTTGACGGCAAACGGTCCTTTAGCGGAAGAATATGTTGTTGTCGGAGGTAAGATTCAAAAAGAAAAGTATAAAGACTTTCAAAAAGAAATGGATCTTATTAATAAAGCTTTTGCGGAGGTGATGGTTGCTGGAGACGCGAAAGGAAGAATTTTTACTTTTCCGATTCCTACTTATAACATTACAAAAAATTTTGATTGGGATAACCCTGTTTTGAAGCCTATTTGGGAGATGACTGCCAAATATGGTATTCCATATTTTTCAAACTTTATAAATTCAGATATGGATCCAGCGGATGCCAGAAGCATGTGCTGCAGGCTTCGCTTGGATAATCGAGAACTTCGGTCGCGAGGGGGCGGGCTGTTCGGTGCTAATCCTTTGACTGGAAGTATCGGAGTTGTCACTATAAATCTGCCAAGAATCGGCTATCTTTCAAATACAAAAAAACAATATTTTGATCGTTTGAATGAAATGCTTGAAATCGCGAAGGACTCTCTTGAAATAAAGCGGAGAGTTATCGAAAGGATGACTGATTTGGGACTTTATCCTTATTCGGAAAATTATCTTTCTGATATTAAGGCCAGAATGGGTTCCCACTGGAAGAATCATTTCAATACGATTGGGATTCTTGGAATGAACGAGTCAATTGCAAATTTTATGAAAGGGGAGAACGTTGCAACGAAGAAAGGTCATGCCTTTGCAGTAGAGGTCATAGACTATATCCGCTCTCGAATTGTTGAGTTTCAAAAAGAAACCGGAAATATGTACAATTTGGAGGCAACTCCTGGTGAAGGGACTACTCGAAGGTTTGCTAATAAAGATAAGGAGAAATATCCCGATATCATTGTTGCTAATAACGAAGCGGTAAAGTTTGGAGCGAAGCCTTATTATACAAATTCTTCACAATTACCGGTTAACTTTTCAGAGGATATTTTTGAAGCACTTGATCTTCAAGATGATCTTCAAACAAAATATACTGGAGGGACGGTAGTTCATCTTTATATTGGGGAAAAGATTGACAACCCGGATCAAGTGAAAAGATTGGTAAAGAAGATTTCTGAAAATTATAAACTTCCTTACTTTACCATATCTCCGACATTCAGTATTTGTCCAAAACACGGTTATTTAGCCGGTGAACATAGATATTGTCCAAAGTGTGATCAAGAGATTGGCTACGTAGAGCAAACAAGTATGGCCGAAATGGCAACATCAGGCCGAATTAAATAGAAATAAAAGGAGGAGAAAATGGAAAGTGTTTCTGGGGACAATCGACAAAAATGTGAAGTTTACTCAAGGGTGGTGGGGTATATCCGACCGGTAACTCACTGGAACGATTCTAAACAAGCGGAGTATAATGATCGCTTGGAATTTAAGATCCCAAAAGGCACTGCTTAATTGAAGGTTGCCGGGTTTCTCAAGACCTCTCTGATAGACTATCCGGGGAAAATAAGCTCAGTAGTGTTTACTCAGGGTTGTAATTTCCGTTGCCCTTTTTGCCATAATCCGGAACTGATTGAGCCTGTTGGAAAATACGAAATTGCAGAAGAGGAAATTTTTGATCATTTAGCAAAAAGAAGAGGATTAATTGAGGGGATAACTATCACTGGCGGTGAACCGTTATTACAGCCAGGTCTCGAAGATTTTATTAATAAGGCGAAAAGCTTGGGATTGGCAATTAAACTTGATACAAACGGTTCGAATGCGACATTATTAAAAAAATTGTTAGAGAAGGGACTGCTTGACTATATTGCGATGGACATCAAAACAACTATTGCCGAATACCCCAAAATTACAGGGGTCAGTAATCAGTCGGCAGTAAGAGAAAGTGTTAAGGTGATAATGAATGGGGGAGTGGAATATGAATTCAGAACTACCGTAATGCCAAGATTTCACAGCAGTGATACATTCTTTAAAATTGGCGAAGATATTAACGGAGCGAGCAAATATTTTATTCAGAATTTCAGACCCGAGAACACGCTTGATAAGAACTTTTTGAATGAAAAGAGCTTTACCGTGGAGGAGCTAAAAAAAATCAGAAAGATTATGAAAGAGTATGTTCATGAGTGTGAGATCAGAGACAATATTTAGATATTATGCTTTTACAAAAAAGTTAGGCAAATAGCTTAGTTGATATTGTCTCAATCTTCCTCTAAAATATTTAACATGAAGGTTCTAATTTTCGTAAAAAATGAAGAGCTGAAACGAGAGGAGTTGAGGGCAATAACGGAGCGGCTTGAGGAGTCGAGCGTTCCGGTAGAAATAATCGACCCGGACACAAGAGAAGGATCATGCGTTGCTGAAATATACGATGTTTTTAGTACTCCCTCTCTTTTTGTGACAAGTGACAATGGTTCCGTTTTCCAGTCTTGGCTAGGCCTTTATCCAAGTCCGTCAGATGTTATTAATGCTGCCGCAATCTGAAGATAATGAAACAATATCTTTATAACATCTTTGATTTCGCTACGTCTCTACTCATAGTTTTAATTTTTGTAAGGATTGTTCTTTCTTGGTTCCGGTCAGCTAAGAATGCCTATACGGCATTTATTTGGGAGATTACTGATCCGCTTCTGGTTCCTTTCAAAAGAATTATTCCGAAAACGGCAGTTATTGATTTTTCTCCTTTACTTTTGCTTGTCACAATCGAAATCATTCGCAGCCTTGTGTTATCAAGATGATTATTAAGGTACGAACTAACATTAAGTCAGGAGAGAAAAAAGTAACTTTGCTAGAAGACGGGATATTTGAAGTTCATGTTCAGTCAGTTCCAGAAAAGGGAAAAGCGAATAAAGAAATTATTGATCTTCTCTCACAACATTTCAAGATTCCAAAAGCAAACATCAGTATCATTAGTGGAGCAAGGAGCCGTTTCAAAAAAGTTCTGCTGATTGACCCTAGGGCATAAAAAAGTTATAATTTCTTCTACAAATGCTTAAATAAGCATTATTTTTAATTTATTAACCTGAGAAATATGAAAAACTTTGAGAAAGCAATTCCTAAGCCTTCTTTTCCAGAGATTGATCGGGAAGTTATTGATTATTGGGAGAAGAACGATGTTTTTAAGAGAACTTCTACTAAAAAAGCTCCCAAAGGAAATTTTATTTTTTTTGAAGGTCCCCCGACTGCTAACGGGCGTCCGGGCATTCATCATGTTCTTTCCAGAGTTTTTAAGGATATCATCCCCCGCTATAAAACAATGCAAGGGTATCGGGTAGATCGAAAGGGTGGCTGGGACACCCACGGCCTGCCAGTAGAAATTGAGGTGGAAAAGAATCTTGGAATTTCAGGCAAGAAGCAAATCGAAGATTACGGAATTGAGAAATTTAACAAGAAATGTCGAGAGAGCGTCTGGAAGTATGTCAAGGAATGGGAAGAACTGACGCGGCAAATTGGTTTCTGGCTAGACATGGAGGATGCTTATATTACCTATGATCCAAAATATATTGAGAGTCTATGGTGGATCTTAGGCGAAGCCTGGAAAAAGGACTTATTGTATGAAGGATTTAAAGTTGTTCCGTATTGTCCTCGGTGCGGGACAGCTCTGTCTTCTCACGAGATTGCTCAAGGGTACCGAGAGATTGAAGAAGAGTCAATTTATGTAAAATTTCCTGTTGCCGGCGAAAAAAATACTTATTTTTTAGTTTGGACCACTACCCCATGGACCCTAGTTGGTAATTCAGGATTGGCTTTTGGTGAAAATATAACTTATGTGAAAGCTGAAGTTAAAAAATTGCAGGGGTCAGCTAAAGAACTTGTTGATACTGGCCGTCAAGAATCAGAATATTATATTTTGGCTAAAGATAAGCTCGAAGCGACCTTATTAGATAAGAGCAAGAAAACGTATACTATTCTTGGTACCGAAGAGCTATCAGGAAAAGAAATTATAGCGCGATACTCCAAGGAGGGTAGTGATTATGTGCCTCCCTATAAAGAAGGTGTCGGTTTCAAGCAAGAGCCCGGGACAAAGCAGTACAAGCTTATTTTTGGAGACTTTGTTACAACCGAAGATGGAACGGGGATAGTACATATCGCTCCGGCATTTGGGGAAGATGATTATCAAAACGGAAGAATTAAAAACAATCTAGCTGTACTTTTAACGGTAAACGAAGATGGGATAGTCCTTGCTGGGCCCGGAAAAGGGAAATTCGTTAAAGATGCCGATCCGGAGATAATTACCAATCTTCAGAACGGGAAACAGAATCTTCTTTTTTATAAAGAAAAGCACACTCACACATATCCATTTTGCTGGAGGTGCGACACTCCTCTTATTTACTACGCTCGAAACACCTGGTTTATCCGAATGTCTCAGCTTAGAAACGAGTTGGTTGAGAATAATAAACAGGTTCAGTGGTACCCGGCCAATCTAAAAGAGGGTAGATTTGGAGAATGGATTCGAGAAGCTAAGGATTGGGCGCTTTCACGAGAAAGATATTGGGGGACGCCTCTTCCTATTTGGAAGTGTGAAAAATGTGGCAAGAAAGAGATAATTACCAGTTATAGAGAAATATTTGAAAAAACTGGTCAAGAAGAAAGAGCGGGTTTTGACCCCCATCGTCCTTTTATCGATGCTATCCGATGGGAATGTGACTGCGGCGGGAGATACGAGCGATATCCTTTAGTTTTGGACTGCTGGTTTGATTCTGGCTCGATGCCGCTCGCTCAATGGGGTTATCCTTACCAGCCCAAAAGTGAGGAAAAATTTAACAACCACTTCCCTGCTGATTTTATCTGTGAGGCGATTGATCAAACTCGGGGCTGGTTTTATACTTTGCTGGCGATTTCGACTCTTCTTGAAAAGGGACCGGCCTATAAGCACGTGATTAGCTTAGGGCATATTTTGGATGAAGCCGGTCAGAAAATGTCAAAATCAAAAGGCAATGTCGTCAATCCGATGGAAGTCTTGTCGACCCATGGTGCTGACGCGACTCGATGGTATATGTATGGGGCGACAACGGCGGGAAATCCAAGGAATTTTTCAATTAAGCTAGTCGGTGAATCGAAAAGATTTTTGATTACATTTTGGAATGTCTATAGTTTCTTTGTAACATATGCCTCTGTTGATGGTTATCAGCCCGGCAAAGCTGATAATGAGAAAGAAGTAACCAACCCTCTGGATCGCTGGATTCTTTCACGAAAAAATAAATTAATTGAAAAAGTTACAAAGCATTTGGACCGATACAATATTTATAGAGCAACGGAGGAAATTGAAGGTTTTCTTGATGATTTATCAAATTGGTATGTCAGACGATCAAGAAGAAGATTTTGGAAAAGCGAGAATGACAGTGATAAAACGATAGCTTATGACACTCTTTACAACATCCTTATTGATTTTACAAAGATATTGGCGCCATTCATGCCGTTTGTGAGCGAGAAAGTTTTTCAAAATTTATCTCTTGAAAAGATAAGCGTTCATTTAAGTGATTGGCCCATCATAAATAAAATGGAAGTAAATGAGACTTTGGAGTTTGAGATGAAGATAGTAAGGAAGCTGGTGGAAAGAGGCTTGAATCTTCGTAACGAAGCAGGAATTAAGATTAGGCAACCGCTTGCAAAATTAA
>CAZAFQ010000029.1:0-7276 GCA_964484885.1 uncultured Candidatus Saccharibacteria bacterium
CAAAAAACGAACTTGCTGCACGGGAAGATGAAGAAAAAAGGCTTGAAGAAGAAGTAGCGGCGATCAAAGAAGAAAAAGCAGCCCTAAAAGACCAGCAAGAGTAAAAGAAGGGACAGAGCCGGTCTCTTTATAAAAAGAGACCGGGTGACCTTCTTTCAAAAATAAATTATCATAAATATAGGAATAATCAATCTTATGCCAAGACCGAGACTCTGCAGAAAAATAGAATTTAAACCGAATATAACTTATTTCAAGCCCCAAGGCGTACCGATAAGATATCTTGAAATTGTAGAACTGACTACCGAAGAAATGGAAGCATATCGCTTAAGGCACATTAATAACTTGGAGCAAAAACAAGCAGCTGATAAAATGCATACTTCTCAAAGCACTTATCAAAGAATTTTATATTCGGCTTACAAAAAAATTGCCGATGCCTTGGTAAATGGCAAAGCAATTAAAATTATTAAATAACAACATGGAAGGAATATGAAAAACAAAAATTATCTTATCATCTTAGGACTAGTTATCCTGTTAATCATCTTTGTCTCAGGCTTTTTTATAACTAAAAAAGTTACTGTTATGAAAGATAAGCCGATTAATTCTTTGATGTTATTGATAGAGACAAAAAACATAGAAGGAATTTTACAATGGGAGAAAGAATCAGATCAAAGAGGTTTGACTACTTTAATAAATATTAAAGGAGATGTTTTAAAACAGCATCCGGAAACATTTAAAAGATTGGCTAACAAAGGGTATGAAGTAGCCGGACAAATTGACGGACCACCATTTTGGGATCTACCTTACGAGGAACAATATAATTATATTAAAGAAGTGAAAGAAACTACTGAGGCCATTACCGGAAAGAAAATGAGAGTGGTAAACAGTGGTTATTTTGCTTATGATGAAAATACTTTGAAGGCAGCAGACGCTTTAGGGATCGAATATGTTCTAGGACGCGGCGTTAGAGACATTGAAGCAACAATCTTTAAGCCTGAGGAATATAACGTCAAGGTAATTTCAGTTTCCAATGTTGATATTGGTGAACCGATGGGACGAGGATCGCTATGCGATTATAGTCTTTGGGCTCGTGGGGCTACGCCCTCAGAATTTGGAGAAATGATAGATGAGGCCATCGCTAAAAAACCCACTAATATGATTTTAGTTTCTCACGCCAATATTGGCGGAACTAGAATAGAGTGGTGGAATGAATATGCTAAGGCACTATCAAATGACAAAACCAGTTGGAAGAACTTTGACCAATGGCTGGATAGCCAGGAATTTGTGGTTTTACCTAACAATGAAATTCCACTGAACAAAGAAGTAAAATATGGAGTTCCTACTCCAGCTAAGGCAGTGGAAGATTATGAGCCAATTCTGGGAATAAAAGATAAAGATGCCCTACCGCTTACCGATGATGAGGTAATGTGCCGCTAATATTTATTAGGCTTTAAAAATAAGGTCTCTTAGAAGGTCAAATTTGGTGCCCGAGGCGGGAATCGAACCCGCAATGCCTTACGGCCACTGGATTTTAAGTCCAGCGCGTATACCAGTTCCGCCACCCGGGCATATCCGAAAGATTTACTAACTCTATAATTTTTTCAAAAAAGGAAGCGTCACGGTAGTCAACAGTAATCAAGTCCATTTGGTTACAAAAGACGTTAATAAATGTTGAGACACGGCAGTAAAAGAGTGGAGCAAGCAGCAATAGCCATTCACCAAATTTGGCAGTTCGCTCCGATATGGAGGCCTGGAGCGGAGTCGCACCGCTGTACGAGGTTTTGCAGACCTCTGCCTAACTGCTCGGCCACCAGGCCATCTCGAAGATTTACTTTTTCTTTTTCACAAGGTAAGCTTTGTCAGCTTGTATAAAGTCTATCGATTACAAAGGCATTAGCAAATGATGACACATGGAGCGGGAAACGGGACTCGAACCCGCGACCTTATCCTTGGCAAGGATACGCTCTAGCCAACTGAGCTATTCCCGCATTTATCATCAGGGATTTGATTTCTGTTTTTCGGATTTATTTTTTAAATCTCAACAGCTTTCGTGAGTCTTATGAAGGATGTTAGCGAATGCTAAGATGGTGGCGAGAGCCGGAATTGAACCGGCGACGCAAGGATTTTCAGTCCTTCGCTCTACCAACTGAGCTATCTCGCCTTATCTAGTCAAAGTCTACTCTAATATGGTCAAACTATTACTAAGAAAGTCTAGTTTTTGCATTTCTCTTTATCAAAAAACCATAGAATTTTTAATTTTCAAGATTCATTCATTCTGAAATATCATTACGCCGACAAGATATTTTCAAAGGTTCTGAGTGAAACTAGAGGAGTAGTAGAAAAACGGGCGGAATAAACATAATGGTCACTTTTAATCCCCAGTAACTTGCTCCGATTGGTGGACGCTGAGGGATTCGAACCCCCGACCCCCTCGGTGTAAACGAGATGCTCTAACCAGCTGAGCTAAGCGTCCGTAAGACTAGGCAATTATACTATAAACAGGCATTATTTTAAACTCATTCTTCCGACAAAATCAGTTAATTTTGTCGGAAAAGTATAAAGTATCATTCCCATTAAGAGCCAGGTGGTGGTTTATTAAGAATAGATCTCCGAATGGCGTCAGCTTAGGCTGACGTGGTGCGGATGAGAGGACTCGAACCTCCAAGCCATTTCTGACACTAGCACCTCATACTAGCGCGTATACCAATTCCGCCACATCCGCGTGCATTATTTATCACTGATCATTAAAAACACGCTAAAGAATTTTACCACCTTTGAGCTCATTTTTCAATAAAAGAGATTAATCCCTCATCACCTTTTGATATTCGATATACCAGTCTGCAATGTTAGAATATTTATCTTGCTCGTAGATAACCTTCCCCGGCTCAATCCCTTTCACTTCTGGAGAAACAGATAAATAATAGAAAGGGTTATAAAGATAAACGGCCAGTGCTTCATCAATTAAAACTTTTTGAATTTCTTCTAGCTTAGATTTCTTTTCTGATTGATCGATCGCTTCACGATATTGTTCTAAAAATTTATCCAGTTTTCTATCTTTAAATCCCGATAAGTTCAATCCCGGATCATTGACTTGCGAAGAATGCCAATAACTGAAAAGATCGGGGTACAATCCAAGACTTTGTCCGATCACCAGAATGTCATAATCTCTAGACCTAACGGTTTCTTTTTGAAAAGAGATTCGGTCCCTTGAGACAACTTGTGATTTTAGGCCAATCTTATCCAGATCCCTAGAAATTATTTCGGCGGTTTCTCTCATTTCCTCAGATAACCCAACACCGATTTTCAACTCTAGCCCTTTGCCATCTTTCTGATAATAGCCATCTTTCAGTTCATAGCCGCTGGAAGATAGAAACTCTCTTGCTTTACTGAGATCATAATTTGACTGAGAAATTTCTTTGTTTGAACCAAAAATACCGGGTAATATCGGAGCATTTGCTAAGAGGCCTTTCCCACCTATAGCTTCTTTGATTACTTCGTTTTTGTTAATCCCATTAAAAATCGCTAACCTTAAATTTTTGTCCTTCAACCACCCACTATTAGTATTAAAAATTGCCACAACATATCTAGGAAGCTGATATTCAAGAGATCTCACACTTTCAAAGTCACTTATCTTTTCCGACAGCTCTTTATTGGATGTGCCAATTGAATTAATGTTGTTTTTCAAATAATCGTTAATTATTTGATCGCTATTAGTGTAGGAAATGAGCTTTACCTGCATTATGTTCGGCTTGGTATCAAAAAATTTCTCATTAATTTCCAAAAAAAGCGTTTCCTTATCTGATGATTTTTTCAAACTAACGAACTTATAAGGACCGGTCCCGATCGGCTTATTATTAAATTCAGCCGTTTGGAAATTAATGGATGGAACTTTTTCTAATACATGTTTGGGAATGATCTTAAGAGTAGTATCCTCCAAAAAAGATTCTAAAGTTTGTTTTAAAACAAACTTTACCTCATAATCATTCAGTTTCTCGACTTTAACTCCCTTCCATGTTTCATAATATGAACTCCGAATATCAGGATTTTGGATCGTATTAATGGTAAAAATCACATCATCTGCATCAAACCTTTCTCCATCATGCCAGAGCACATCTTGACGCAATTTAAAGGTATAAACTTTTTTATCAAGAGAAACTTCCAAGCTTTCTGCAAGATCTTTTTCTAACTTCCGGTCCGCCCCCCTTTTCATCAATCCGTTGAAGAGAAGCGAGACGGCATTTTCATCTACGGGATTTGTCTGAGAGTAAAAAGGATTAATACGCAAGAATTTACCTAAATTTCCTTCTGAGTAAGTCCCTCCAGATAATTTTAAATCCTTCAAGTACATTTCTTTCATCGTGTTAAAGGAAAGACCGAAAAAAAACAGTGTAAAAGCAGAAAAAATTACGCAAAAAAGGACTAAACTTTTAAGATGGATAATGTCAGGAATTTTTTTATTAAAATCGAAGCCGACTTTATAAAAGTCTATCAATCTCAAATTCTTAATTTTTAGATAATTTTTTTGCGCCTTAAGAATAATCCTTAAAGCAAGTCTTTTTAACTTCATTAAAGAACAAGATTAAGCAAGATTGAACCAAAGAAAATAATAGCAAAGATAATAGTGCCATAGAAGACCAATTTTTCGGCACCTCTTTTAGTGCGGTAAGCACCGCTATCGCCACCAAAAGCGCTGCCCAATCCACCTCCTTTTTGCTGAAGAAGCACAAAAGTAATCAAGGCAACCGCTGAAACCACAATCGCAATATTCAAAGCTTGTTTCATATGAAGCTCATACTAGCATAAAAAGGCTGTAAAGTAAAAACTATCTTTTCTTTTTTCTTGCCTTCGCAGGTTTATTTAATTCTTTCTCAAGAGCAAAAATCTCCTTTCCCGAAACTTTCATTTTAGCGGAGCTTTTTGAATCTCTTATTTTTCGAAGATAGGTTTCCTCGAATTCTTCCCAATCGCTCATTTTTGTTTTTAATAAGCTATTAATGACATTTTAGCAAAAAAATTAAAGAGTAGCTAACATCTTTTTTAATTCCGAAGCAACCTTATTGGGATCATGTCTGATAAGCGTGTTTTTCCTTATAACAAAAGGACTCTTGTTAAGGCGCTCGTCGCTAGAACTAACCTCACTCAAAAGATCCGCCTTAATTATCTTCCCATTTATTCCCTTCCCGATTCTTATTAAAAGCTCATTGGCATTAGCATACCTATTCAATAATTTTCCCTGTGGCTTTTTTGAATTATATAAAACATAATCAATCTTTCGCCCCATACAATTTTCGATTTCTGAAACATAGTCCCTTAGCTCATATCCGGCAGTCTCGTCTGGCTTGTTAACTAGGTTGCCAACATAAACAATTTTTGCTCCGGTTCCTTTAATCGCACTCTTCATCCCTTGTGGCAAAAAATTAGGTAGCAAACTTGAGTAGAGAGATCCGGGAGAAATTACAATTAAATCCGCTTCGCTGATAACCTTTTTTACTTTTGGATTGACCATTACTTCCGGTTCTAAAAAAAGCTTTTTATTAGGATATTTATAAATTCCTACCCCATCCACCTGAATCTGACCTCGCACAATCGTTTTATCTCCAAGATCGACACACAAAGTTGTCTCCTGACATGTTACCGGCAGGACTCGCCCCTTGATGGCTAAGACCTTGCCAGCCTCCATGACAGCATCCTCAAAACTACCAGTAATTTTTTCTAAAGAAGTAATGAAGAGATTGCCGAAGCTATGACCAATCAAGCTTCCTTCTTCAAAGCGATAGTTGAAAAGCTCTCTTAGAACCTTTTCTGAAGTGGCAAGCGCAACCAAGCATTGCCTGATATCTCCAGGCGGGAGAACTCCTAATTCATCCCTTAAGACTCCAGTGGAACCGCCGTTATCTGTCATGCTCACAACCGCTGTTAAATCGAATGGGTACTTTTTTAACCCTGAAAGAACCATGAAATTTCCTGTCCCCCCACCAATTACCACAACCTTTTTCATAAATTCTCCTTAATCTTCTTTGCTAGTTTCTCGCCAACTTCCCGACCTAAGCTTTCAAGACTGGCTTTCCTGATCAACTCTACTGAACCAAATTTTTTTATTAGCTTTTTCTTAGTTACAGGCCCAACCCCAGGGACAATATCAAGACTAGAAAACGACATTTCTTTTCCTCGCTTACTCCGATGATAGGTAATCGCAAAGCGATGTGCTTCGTCTCGGATCCTTTGCACCAAGTATAGGCTTTCTGAACTTGGTTTTAAAATTATTCTATCAAATCTAGCTCCATTTCTGATACTTCGCTTAAAAATCTCTTCCCTTTTTTTAGCTAGTGCCACAATGGTTGATTTTATGCCTATTTCTTCCATAATTGTCAGAGCACTAGAAAGGTGTCCCTTGCCCCCATCAATAATAATTAGGTCTGGGATAGATGCAAAGGAAGAATCTTTTATATCTATAATCCTTTTAAACCTTCTCGCCAAAACTTCACGAATCATTTGATAGTCATCGATTTTTTGAACCGCTTTAATTTCAAATCTTCGATAGTCGTCTTTTTTTGGGATGCCATCTTCAAAAACAACCATTGATCCAACTGCCACTTTCCCAAAAATATTTGAAATATCATAACATTCAATTCGATGAGGTAAAGAAACGAGATTAAGCTGGTCGCGCAAACCTCGAAGGGCTTGATCATTTTTAAGATTAGTATCTTGAAATGAAATTAAATTGAGTGAATTAACTTTCTTAATCCAAGTAATTCGATTTCGAAATACCGCAGCCTTTTCGAAATTTTCAATTGATGCGGCTTTTTTCATTTCCTTCTCAAAAGATTTTTGTAATTCTCCAGTCTTCCCCTCAAAAAATTTGATGATGTTTTTTATATTCTTATTATACTCTCTCTTATTAATGAAATTCTGACACGGACCGGTGCAGTTTCCAATTGAATACTGCAAACAAACTCTATCCGGCATATTGGCACAATGACGAAACATAAAAATTTTTCGAAGATATTTAAGCAACCCCTTGACAGAAGCGACGTCAACAAATGGTCCAAGATATTTTGCCCGATCTTCAACAATCTGCCGAACTAAGACAACTTGAGGATAATCCTCTTCAGTAATTTTAATATAGATAAAGTTTTTATCATCTTTCCAGGCAATATTATATCGAGGACGATATCTTTTAATCATTTCCGACTCTAAGATTAGGGCCTCAGCTTCCGAACTTGTTTTGGTATAATCTATCTTTACAATTTTTTTTACTAATTCTCTGGTTTTGGGGTCA
>CAZAFQ010000030.1:0-7185 GCA_964484885.1 uncultured Candidatus Saccharibacteria bacterium
TTCATATACTTTCACTAATATTGCTGCCGATCATACTATTGTTGCTGTCTTTACCTCTATCCCACCAGTAAAAATTACTACTACCACCATTCCTGTAGGAATTACCACCACTACCATAGATGATGAAAAAGATAGCCAAGGAGAAGATGAAGATGATCAAGATGACCAAGATAAGGATAAGAATAAGAACAGAGAGATAATCGGAGATAAAGGAGACTCTACCCCAGGTCTTCTTGCAAGAATTATTGATACGGTATCCTATCCTTCTAAACTTCTCGTAAAGGGGATCAGCGAAACTCTAGACGGTCTCTCTGAAGAGGTGGAAGGAATCATTAAGAGAACCCCCCCTCCCGTAGCATACTCTTTCCCCTATTTGCTTTTTATCCTTCTAGGCATTATGACACTAAACTTATGGATTCAGGCTAAGAGAGAAATAGCTAACACTCAAAAGATTATGGAATTTCTGGACCTAGAAAAAAATGTTGCCATTGAAAAGGATAACTTTCTTATGCTTTCAGCCCATTACTTTCGAACTCCGATGACTCTAATCACCGGAGCAATAGAGGAGATTGAGAGAGTTTCTCAAGTTACCCAAGAGATTCGGCGAAAACTTAAGAAGATTGCTCAAAATCTTTCTAAAACTACTGAAGGCATTCTAGCAAAGCTAAAAAATAATTCCTATCTTGCTGGAATTACTACTCCTGAAATGGTAGAGAAAAGGAAAGCTAGCATTTATACTTCTCCATATCTCATCCTTCCGGTTGCCTCAATCTTTATTCTCTTCGTCTTTGCTAATTATCTTTTCGAAACTGTAGCTGAAATTAATATTAACATCATTAACTACGTCATTGAAATCATTACCTTTGTGATTGTTGCCCAATACTTCTTCCTTCTCTTTAGAAAGAGACAGTCTGAGAGAGCGAACCGCCAATATTTTGAAACTGTTCTAGCCCAACAAATAGCAATTGATAATGCTAAAAATAATCTGATTATTCAAGCCTACCAATCCTTGCAGCAAGATCTGGCCCAGCTTGGTCAGATTTCATCTACCGGTCAAGAGTACAAAGTTCTGAATCAAGGATATCAGAGAATGGCCGGAATTGTTGATAAGTTTGGACTGCTTGCCAATGTTAAGACTGGGCATCGAGACAAAAAGGAAGCTCTTGAAGTCTCCCACTTGGTTGAAGAGATTCTGAAAGAGAAAGAACCCCAAATAATCAACAAGAAGATTAAAGTTCAGATTAAAAACCTTAACGTTCAGATTAAAGAAAGCCGAGAGAAGATCATGATTGTTCTGGATGGGATTATAGATAATGCTATTAAGTTTAATAAAGACAACGGAGCTATCACTATCTCGACAGAAAACAAGGACAACCTCAAGAGTATCGTTGTTGAAGATACCG
Organism: uncultured Candidatus Saccharibacteria bacterium; assembly: GCA_964484885.1. Taxonomy (GTDB): domain Bacteria; phylum Patescibacteriota; class CPR2; order UBA1875; family CAZAFQ01; genus CAZAFQ01. The sequence continues at coordinate 1,404 of CAZAFQ010000030.1, forward strand.
GTACTGGAATCTCTAAAGAAGAAATGGTCCGTCTTTTTAAGCCTTTCTCCAGACTGAACTCTGCCCTCGATTTTAACTACGAAGGAATGGGCTTCTCCCTTTTCTTAGCTAAAATTATCATGAACTCTCTTGGAGGTGATATCTCGATTGAATCAACTAAAGGAAAAGCAACGAAGGTCAATATTCTTTTTGGATAAGATGCTGGCGGTAATGACGAGAATAAATATTGCTAGATTAATATAATTGAGGCTATCTGTCATCCTGTTCCCCCTTTCTTTAAAAGTTCTCGCCCCTTCAACTGTCATTAGGCATCCTCTAAACATACTTTTTGATTCTTAAAGCTTAAAGAGCCTGTTGCTGGTGCGGGCATGGGAGGTTGCGGATGTTATGGTAGCTTCTGGTCGAAATTTAGAAAATGAATTTCTATAGGGAGTTCGTTTTGTTTAATTACTTCAATTTTTCCTCAATTTTTCGTATACTGTTAAATCTATGTCAAATAAATTCAAAGCTAAAAAGATAAAGGAAATTTTAGGTGGCATAGCCTTTGTAGGACTTGTGGGGCTAGTAATTTTTTTGATTACTTTAATCCAAGGCGAAAGCGTCATTCTTGAGAGGCAAATACTTGAGAGCAAAGTCGAAGAAAAGAGCACGACAACAACTAAGGTTCGGGAAGACGGTGTTGATAAGGCGGTGGGAGAGATTCTCGAAAAATATTCGGGGATAAAGTATTCAATTGTAACATTCAATTTAGAAAACGGAGAGAATAAAACATATGGCACTACAGAGTTATTTACTGCTGCTAGTACCACTAAAGTAATCACAGCAGTTTGTTATCTGCAAAGAGTAGAGTTAGGAAAAGCCAGTCTAGATACAATTGTGAATGGAAGGGCGGTAAATTGGCAATTGGAGCAAATGATTAATCAAAGCGATAATGCCGCTTGGTATGCTCTGAATGAGAGTCTCGAGTATGATCAACTCTCGACTTGCGCTCAAGATCTTGGTCTTTATTCTTATGATGCAATTGAGAATACGATTCAAGTTTCAGATATCGCATTACTGTTAGTCCAGTTAGCTAAAGGGCAGATCTTAACTCCTGATCATAGAGAGCTTCTATTGCTCTACATGCAAAACACTAATCGTGAGGATTTAATTCCCTCAGCTCTCTCTGAAGGATCAATCGTTTATCATAAATATGGATTCCTAAATAATAATCTTCATGACATTGCAATTATTAATAGTGGAAGCCAAAATTCAGTTTTAGCTATCTTTACGGAAGGAGAAAGTCATGAACAATATCAGAATCAAATTAATTTGATTAGAGAAATTACCTCGGCCATTATCATTTAGTAATTTCTGTCATTTTGAAAGATGAAACCATCACTTTAATGATTAATAATGGGGTCATTGATGGAGAGGGGGTGATGAAAATGGTAGAGGAAAGAGACTCCAATAAGAGAGAGCGTGATGAGAAACGAAAGGATCGAGTTTTCTATTCTCAAGCCTATACTGAAGCGCCAAAGAGGATCGAATCCATAACAGGCACGTGGCAAGAACTAATTAATGGATTATTGGGGATTTGGTTAGTTCTGGCAGCTCTAGTGGGACTAGCCGGGAACATGCCAACATTAGTAATTACTGGAGCTATAATCGCAATCTTAGGATTTTGGGCTGCCTCAGTTCGTAATTGGGGCTGGTTGCATTGGCTTGTAGGAATTCTAGGATTATGGACAATCGTAATTTCCTTTCTGGGTATTACTGGTGACGCTTTGGGTTGGACAGTGGGGATAACAGGAGTAGTTATCGCAATTTTGGCTTTTTGGGGGAGTGCATCTGAAAAAAGGTAGTCGAGGGATTATTAAAACAAGGACTCTTATCTTGAGTCCTTGTTTTTTTGGCTTTTTCTATTACTTGCTATGCTGAAGAAGTGTTATTCGGTTACTGTCCCATCAAATTCGGCGTCGTCAGCCATTGCTTCTTCACGGGTAGCCCTGACAATTCCATCTTTGTGATGAGCTGGCGAATAAATAGTATATAGTTTTAAATCTTCAGAATCAGAAACATTAGTGACATTGTGCTCCGCCCCAGCAGGAACAATTACAGCATCATCATCTTTGACATCATATTCATTTCCATCTATTACAACCTTCCCCTTTCCACTTTCAAAACGGAAAAACTGATCATTTTCCTCATGAACTTCTGTTCCGATTTCTTCTCCAGGCTTCAGGCTCATGACAACTAACTGGCTGTGTTTACCGGTGTAAAGAACCTTTCGAAAATTAGAGTTGTTTTCTGTTACTTCCTCAATATTGTCCTTGTATCCTTTCATCTTTTTCCTTTCTCGACTTCTTGTCGGATTAATTTACCTAAATTCTAGTATACCATTTAGTTGTTTTTTCAAAAGATGTAAAAACCCAATTATCACAATATTTCATTTTCCCTGGTGTCTTAATTACTGTTCTTCTATTTTCAAGAATAAGAAAGACAAGGTTTAGTTGAATATAAAGAAGCAGCCAGTCTCACAAGTTTCTTACCCTTGATTGTAAGTATGAGTTTATTAAAAAAGTGTCTTTGATTTAATTAGATCAATCCCGGCATTTGCTGGCGCTTAACTTAACAATTATCTGTCCAGCATATTTTCTTTTTGTCGGTTGATGAAGGAAGACCAGTCTTCAAGCAAGGCCAAGAGCGACTTTAAGGGAATCTCGATAAGATAATCCAGAAAGAAAACCAAGATATTAATTTTAGAGTACTTGTCACTGAGCCATTGGCCCAACTTAATAAAGGGGAAAGTAATAAATTCGAAAATTGTTTCTCTGATTGTCTTTCTTTTTTCGATAAGGACGAGCTCCTGAGCTCCTTGAGAGACACGATAACTAAAGAAACTAACGGCAGAGAAAAAAACAAAGAAAATAATGCCGCTGATAATATTAAACTCCAGAAGCATCAGCAGATAGATTACCATTCCGAAAGATATAGCGAAAGTTAAGAGATAGAGGAAGGAAAAGAAAAATCCAATTTTTCGGCTTGAGTCATTGATAGAGTAAGAGAGGCTTTTCCCATCACTGTAGACAATCTCTAGAATTCTTTTCTCAATTTCCTGGCTGTTGGCTTCGGTTGGTTTTGGAATCAAGATACCAAGAATAAACATAAATGCTGGTGGAAAAATTAAATTGACAGTAAGTGGAATTAAACTCATTCTATTTTCAACAAAGATTTCATATGGAACTTCCAAGAGCAAAGCCAGAAGGACTTTAGTTAGAAAAATATAAATAATACTTTGGATAATCATTCTATTAGTTTTTTGACGCTGCTTGTAATATTCTTTAGCCAATAGTTTTCGAATCTTATCAAGGAATACCCCCCGATCAGTAATTTTTTCTCTAAGGTTTTCTTTAAAAATAGCTGCTCGCAATAATTTATATGGAGCAATATTTTTTCTTACTTTTCTTTGGACCTGAGTAAAAATAGCGGAATCTTTAATTTCTTCTAAAAAGTTGAAGAAAGAAATGAAGGTTTCAGCTTTATCATTATCAGAAAGGCTATTGGAGCTCCACTCGGGATAATTTTTAAAAAGGTAAAATTCGATCATTGGCAAATCAGATTTCCAAAGAGAACGATGAACGGCGAAATAAACTGAAATCAGAAGAATTGACTTATCAGTATTATCTGGAACCTTAAGGCTTTTTAAAAAGCTATTGTAAGTAAAATTGAGAAAAAGCTCTTCGTCCTTATTTGGCCAAATTATATTTTCAACCTCACAGGCGGCTATGACAAGAACTGATCGAAGATATTTTTTAGTTTTTTTATTCGAGGATTTTTTTATCTCTTTATATAACGAATGGTATCTGGTAACAACACCATCAACTTTCTTAACTGCATCGACTGAGATAATGTCATTTTCCAGATATCTGGTTTTTATCAATTCTTTAATTACCTCGGTACCGATATTCTTAAGATTATCTTCAACAAAGACTTTGCGATTGATTAATCTCTCGATTGCGCTTCGGCGAAAAAGGTGCTGTTCCCTATATTCAACGGCATTACGCATTTTTTCATAAATAAAATAAACACTTCCCGCCATTTCATTAACGTGGATCGTTTCTCTCGGTTTCTCTGACTTCTCTTTTAGATTTAACCGATCGAGGAAGTTACTAAATATTGGATTAAGGTGAGTATTCTTCATGTTATAAAATTAGGAATTGGTTCTAATTTCTTAGGAGAGAAAAACAATTTTTAAAAAATATAATTGATGCTGAGTAATTAAGCACGGGTGCCTTACGGCTCCATTGTTTCCACACCTATTCTAAACAAAAAATCTAAAAAGTGTAGAGGCATTAGCCACAGATTATTGACATAATTAAGTTTCAGTGTTACAATGGCTAATTCAAAAATTAGCCTAAATAAAATAAGTGTGGTGGAGATGATTACAAAAAGAATTGCAGGGGTTCGACCGACTTTCATTATCCGCGGGATAGGTAGATTCTTGGACCTTGCCTTAGTAGTTGTTGTTCCCATCGTAACTTTACTGATTATCGGTAGGATTTATTTGATTATCTCTCAGGATCCAATTGAAAGTCTCTTGTCATACTTGATTTATGGCCTCAGTGATCCCATTGTTAGAATTTTTTTGAAACCCGTTCATTTTACAACCGTTAAAGATCTGGTTCAAAGTGCCATTATTCCAATTACATTCTATTCAATGTTGATTTACAGTTTTCAAAGAACAACAAAACTGATTCGGCAAAAATATTTAACCGAATAAACGGGACGGAGCGTGACTATTACCTCTTACGTTGATTAGGCTAAATTCCAAAGATGAGGTATCAAGATTAATATTTGTAAAAAGGAAAAACTTATCCCAGCTCCAATATCAGAAATAGTAAGAAATTGTCAGTTTTAAAATAGATGACTGAGCCTTTAATTACTTTTTAAGATATTTTTTGACTGCCTGAGTAACCCCTTCTCTTTCAAAGGCTCGGAGTACTTCTAAGGGGATAGCGAAGATAACCGTGTTTGATTGGTCGGCTGAAAGGTCGTTTAAAGTATTTAAGGTTCGGAGGTGAAGAGCCCCGTCTGAACCCGATAACGTTTTAGCGGCTTTTGCCAGATTTGTTGAGGCGATAACTTCTCCCTCTGCTTTTGTAATAACCGCTCTTTTTTCTCTCTCGGCTTCAGCTTGCTTAGCAATGACTCTTTTCATGTCCTCTGGCAGAACAACATCTTTCAGGTCAACATTATCGACCTTGATTCCCCAGGGGTCAGTAAGATCGTCCACGATGGTTCTTATCTGATTTGAAACATTATCTCTTTCGGAAAGTAAGGTATCTAAATCAACCGAACCGACAATGTTTCTCATGGTCGTTTGGGCTAATTGGGAAATGGCGTAGAAGAAATTTTCAACCTCAAGTATTGCCTTGGAAACGTCAGCAACTCGGTAATAAATGACAGCATTAATTCCAACGGAAATATTGTCTTTTGTAATTGCTTCTTGATTTGGGACATCGACGGCTCGCACGCGTGTATCAACCTTGGTCATTGATTCAATGATGGGGAAAATTAACCTCCAGCCCGGCTCCTTAATTCCTACAAAACGTCCTAATCGAAATTTAACGCCCCGCTGATATTGATTGATTTGACGAATACTGATAAGGATAATCACAGCTATTGCGATAGCAAAATAAAGCCAATCCATAAGAGCTCCTTTTTATACTCAAATTATAGTTTAGAGGAGGAATTGTTTCAATGTTTTAAAGATAAAAATTTAGATTTAGTTTAATAGTCT
>CAZAFQ010000031.1:0-7175 GCA_964484885.1 uncultured Candidatus Saccharibacteria bacterium
CCTTATGGTCATACGCCTTTAGCTTGATTCGGATTCTCTGCTTCGTTACTTCTTCCGCCATGTTCTTAAATTTACAACTCCAGCTTATTACTTAATAACTTTTGTTACAACGCCGGCTCCTACAGTTCTGCCACCTTCTCGGATTGAGAATTTGACGCCATCTTCGATTGCAACAGGCTGTATTAGCTTAACATTCATATTAATCTTATCCCCCGGCATAACCATTTCTACATTCTCAGGTAAGATAATTTCGCCAGTAACATCAGTTGTTCGAACGTAAAATTGGGGCTTGTACCCTTTGAAGAAAGGCGTGTGTCGGCCACCTTCTTCTTTAGTCAAGATAATGGCCTCTGCTTCAAACTCTGTATGAGGAGTGATTGTTCCAGGTTTGGCAAGTACTTGACCTCTCTCAATATCGTCCTTTTCGATTCCTCTTAGAAGAATACCGGCATTATCTCCAGCTCGTCCGCTATCAAGTTGTTTCTTGAACATTTCGATACCGGTAACAACTGTTTTTCGGGTCGGTTTTAATCCTACGATTTCAACTTCGTCATTAAGCTTGACTTCGCCCCTTTCGATTCTCCCGGTTGCGACTGTCCCTCTCCCCTTGATTGAGAAAACATCTTCAACCTGCATCAAAAAGGGCTTATCAACCTCTCTAACGGGCTCCTTAACATAATCATCAAGAGCCGCTACCAATTCCTCAATAGACTTGATACCTTCTGCATCATCTTCTAGAGCTTTAAGAGCGGAACCTTTAATGATTGGAATCTCATTTCCGGGAAATTCATATTTGGTCAAAAGTTCCCTAATTTCCATCTCAACTAAATCAATAAGCTCTGGGTCACTAACTTGATCAATCTTGTTCATATAAACAACAATGTAAGGAACACCAACCTGTCTGGCTAAAAGAATATGCTCTCTGGTTTGAGGCATTGGACCGTCAGCAGCTGACACTACTAAAATAGCACCGTCCATCTGAGCAGCGCCGGTAATCATATTCTTAACATAATCAGCATGACCGGGGCAATCGACATGAGCATAGTGCCTCTTATCAGTTTCATATTCAACATGAGAGGTCGCAATTGTAATACCGCGATCTCTTTCTTCGGGAGCGTTATCAATCTGGTCGAATTTCTTTTCTTGAGCGTTCCCTTTCTTTGCTAATACGTGTGTAATCGCCGCAGTCAGAGTGGTCTTACCGTGATCAACATGACCAATTGTGCCGACATTGATGTGTGGTTTTGATCTATCAAATTTTTCTGCCATTTTTTCTTCTCCCTTCCTAGGGACTCCGACCTTCTTGTCGCCGGAGCTACATTAACTAGTATTTTCTTATCTTCCTTGATTTATTTAAATCTCGATAAGACCGCATTAAAGCGGTTTTTTTATTTTAATCTATCTTCTCTTTTTACTTAATTATGCTTGATTATTTTACTTTAAGAATGATGCATTTGCAAGGAGTTTTTATCAGAAGTCTTAAATATTCCAGATGTTCTAATTATTTTACCACTCTACCGAGTTAAATGGGCTAGTTTGCTTTAGCTCTCTTTGCTTTAATTTCTTCCGCTACATTATTTGGAACTTCTTCATAATGGTCAAATTGCATATTATAACCGGCTCTACCCTGACTCATGGAACGCAAGCTAGTTGCATAACCGAACATTTCGCCAAGCGGGACAAGTGCATCAATAACTTTAACGCCGCTTCGATCTTCCATTTTCTGAATTCGGCCTCTCTTTGAGTTAATATCTCCCATGACGTCTCCCATGAACTCTTCAGGAGTCGTTACTTCAACCTGCATGATGGGCTCTAGAATGACCGGACTGCCTTTACGAACTCCTTCCTGAACCGCCATCGAACCGGCGATCTTGAAAGCCATTTCAGAGGAATCAACTTCGTGAAAAGAACCATCATAAAGGGTAACCTTAACATCAACAACAGGATAGCCTGCAAGCACCCCATTCGCCAAAGCCTCTTTAACTCCCGTTTCTGCCGGACCAATATACTCTTTGGGAACAGCACCACCAACAATCTTGTTTATAAATTCAAAACCCTTCCCTGACTCAAGAGGCTCTAGTTCCAACCAAACATGGCCATATTGACCCCGACCACCGGATTGTCTGATAAACTTTCCTTCGGCTTGGACCTTAGATGATTTGATCGTTTCTTTATAAGCAACTTGAGGTCTTCCAACATTCGCTTCAACCTTAAACTCTCTCTTCATACGATCAACCAAAATTTCTAAGTGGAGTTCGCCCATTCCTTCAATCAAAGTTTGACTGGTTTCTTCGTTAGTTTTGATCCGAAAAGTCGGATCCTCTTCCGCAAGCCTCGCCAAAGCTAGACTCATCTTTTCCTGATCGGCTTTCGTCTTGGGCTCAATCGCAACTTGAATAACGGGCTCGGGGAAAGTAATTTTTTCTAATAAAACTGGGTGATTAACAGCGCAAAGAGTATCCCCGGTCGTCGTTGCTTTCAACCCAACGGCTGCAGCAATTTCACCCGCATAAATTTCTTTCACTTCTTCTCTAAAATTAGCATGCATTCTTAAAATTCGCCCAATTCTCTCTTTAGTTCCATTCCCGGGATTCAGAACGTAACTTCCGCTTTCCAACTTCCCACGATAAACACGAAAGAAAGCTAATTTCCCGACAAAAGGGTCAGCGGCAATTTTAAAGGCTAGAGCGGCAAATGGTCCGTCATCTGTCGATTCCACTTCTACTTTTTCTTCGGTCTTTGGATCTTCTCCCATAGTTGCAGGAACTTCAACCGGAGATGGCAAGTAGTCAACTACGGCGTCAAGAATTGTTTCCACGATCACTCCTCTTCCATCTCCCCCCAAAATGGGATAAAATTGGCCTGACAAAACACTTTTTCTAATTGCCCTGATTAATTCAACAGTTGATAATTCTTCCCCATTTAAGTATTTTTCCATCAATTCATCTTCAATTTCGACTACTTTTTCAATCAATTCTCTTCGATACTGATCAACTTTTTCTTTCATGTCTTCCGGAATTTCAATTTCTTCAAGATCTTTATCTTTAAAATCTTTATATTGGTAGGCTTTTAGAGTAACTAAATCAATAATGCCATTAATGCCTTGTTCAAAGCCAATCGGAAGCTGAATTGGAAAGGAATTCTTTGACAGTCTCTCTCGGATTGAGTCTAAAGAACGATAAAAATCTCCGCCGGTTTGATTGATCTTATTAATAAAGCACATTCTCGGAACATGATATTTATCGGCTTGCCTCCAAACCGTCTCACTTTGAGGCTCAACCCCCATTTTACCGTCAAAAATTACAACCGCTCCGTCAAGCACCCGAAGAGAGCGCTCAACTTCAACCGTAAAATCAACATGACCCGGAGTATCAATAATATTGATGGCATGGTCTCTCCAAAAACAAGATGTCGCAGCTGAGGTAATGGTAATCCCTCTTTCTCTTTCTTGTTCCATCCAGTCCATAGTTGCTTCACCTTCATGAACTTCACCAATTTTGTGGGTTCTGCCAGTAACGTAAAGAATCGCTTCAGAAACTGTAGTCTTTCCGGCATCAATGTGAGCAATAATTCCAATATTTCTGGTTACGTTCAGGGGATATTGTCTGGGCATGTTTTTTCCTTTATTCAGCTTTAAAACGCTGAGAAACTTTTACATTTAACATTAATTTACATCGGGCTAATATCTTGCAAAATGAGCAAAAGCTTTGTTAGCTTCGGCCATTTTATGAGTATCTTCTTTCTTTTTAATGGACGCTCCAACATTATTGTAAGCATCAATTAATTCTTCGGCTAAGCGCTTGTCGAATGATTTGCCTTTTCGGCTTCTGGCCGCATCTCGAATCCAGATAAAAGCATAATGAGTCTTTCTATCCCCTTTTACTTCCAGGGGAATCTGATACGTAGCGCCACCAATTCGTCTTGATTTTACCTGCAATAACGGTGACACATTCTTGATCGCTTGTTCAAAAACTTCAACCGGATCTTTCTTTAGTTCTTCGGCAATATTATCTAACGTTTTATACATCAAATGCTGAGCAACCGATTTCTTACCATCTTTCATGATCTTATTGATAAATTTACCAACCAAAATATTACCGTATCTCGGATCGATTTCGGTTAATTTTTCTAATCTTTTTCTCTCTCTTGGCATTTATTCTTCCCTTCAATCAATACTATTTACTATTGGCTGTTGACTAATAACCAATAGCAAGAGTATCTTAAGCGCGCTTTGCTCCATATTTACTTCTACCTTGTTTGCGGTTCGCAACTCCGGCCGTATCTAAGGATCCTCTTACAATATGATATCTAACACCCGGAAGGTCTTTGACTCTGCCACCCCTAACAAGAACGATGCTGTGCTCCTGAAGATTGTGACCGATTCCCGGAATATAGGCGGTTACTTCCATTTGGTTTGTTAACCTAACTCTGGCGATCTTTCGAAGAGCAGAGTTCGGTTTCTTGGGAGTTGTAGTCGAAACTTTAAGACAGACGCCTCTTTTTAAAGGGCTGTTCGTATTAACAGCGCTAATCTTAAGAGCGTTATAAGAGCGCGCTAAAGCAGGAGCTTTTGACTTCCTCGGTTTTCTTGATCGTGGCTTTCTAATCAGTTGATTTGTTGTTGGCATTAATTTTGATTTCCTTTTTATTAGCCTTCCGGCTAGAACTTTATAATTCTATCATTTCCGCTTCACGAAGTCAATTCTAGGCCTTCTCCTCAGCTCTAAAGCCAGTCCCTACCGGAATTAGTTTTCCGATAATAACATTTTCCTTAAGGCCCCTCAAATTATCAACTTTACCTTTAGTTGAAGCGTCAATCAAAACTTTGTTTGTTTCCTGAAAAGACGCTGCTGATAGGAAACTATCAGTTGTAATTGCAACCTTGGAAATTGAAAGCAAGAGCTTAGTCCCCTTCGCAGGAACTTTCCCTTCATTTTTGACTCGATAATTTTCTTCATAAAATCTAGTTCTAGAAACAATATCTCCTGAAATAAACAGCGTATCTCCCGGTTCATCAATCATGATTCTCGAGAACATTTGTCTGATCATCACTTCAATATGCTTATCATTGATTGTTTGCCCCTGAGATGCATAGATTTGTTGCACCTCGGTGGTAATGTATCGTTGGATAGCGCGCTCCCCTAATAACCGTAGAGCATCCTGAAGATTCCAAGATCCCTCAGTGATTTGTTGCCCCTGGGAAACATCATCGCCACTCTTAACTAACAATCCGACATTTAGCGGCACGATATATTCTTTAATTTCAGCTTCTTTGGTGATAATAACTTTTCCTTTAGAAACTTTTGCTATCCCACTATTCTTAGCCTTGATCATTTTACCTTTGGCGTCTTTCCCGATAGTATCCTTGGCAGAAACAACAGAATTGTTTTTGACAGTAATTTTCCCCTCCGTCAAGTCATACTCATCCTTTTCTAGAGCATTGGCTGCAATCCTTATGGTCTTCTGTTTTGAAGTTTGCTCAACGTAAGCTTTACCGGCAATTTCAGATAAGACGGCCTGGCCTTTTGGAGGCCGAGCTTCAAAGAGCTCTTCAACTCGAGGAAGGCCCTGGGTAATATCAACTCCAACTACACCACCAGCGTGAAAGGTTCTCATAGTTAGCTGGGTCCCAGGCTCACCAATACTTTGAGCGGCAATAATACCGACTGCTTCGCCTAAGGCAATTAAGCCACCGTGCGCTAAATCAGCGCCATAGCACTTCTGACAAAGACCCCATCTGGTCTTACAATTTAAAACTGATCGGATCTTGATCTCATCCACACCAGACTCTTCCAACTTTGAAAGATCCTCCTCAAGAACCAACGTTCCTTTTTTCAGTATAATTTCACCGGTCTTTTTATTAACAATGTTCTCTGCCAAAACACGCCCGATGACTCGAGTGAAAAAATCTTCTCCAATTTTTTGGCTTTCTTCTTTTGAAATTACCACCCCTTCTGCATTCTTACAGTCCGTTTCGGTAATAATTACATCTTGAGCAACATCAACCAGACGTCTGGTTAAATAACCCGAATCTGATGTTTTAATGGCGGTATCGGAAAGACCCTTTCTGGCACCGTGAGTGGACATAAAGTATTCAAGTGAAGAAAAGCCTTCTTTATAGTTAGACTTAATTGGAAGTTCGATCGTTCTCCCAGCAGCATTCACCACATTACCCTTCATTCCCGCTAGCTGCGTAATCTGCCCGATGTCCCCTCTAGCCCCAGAATCCATCATGATGTAAAGAGAGCTTTTCTTATCAATTTTATCCATCATCTCTTTTTGAACTTCAGACTTGGCCTGTTCCCAAATCTCCAAACTCCGGATATATTTTTCCTGTTCGGTGATCAGGCCATGAGCCGACAAATTGTTTAATTTTGCAACTTTTTCTTCTGCCTCATAAAGGATTGATTGTTTTTTTGATGGGACCTGAATGTCATCCATCGAAATTGAAATTCCGGAAATAGTAGCATAATAGAAGCCGATATTTTTAATATCGTTAACAACCCTTGCTGTTTCCTCCGGACCATATTTATCAAAAACAGCTTTTACTAACTTTGCTAATTTTTTCTTAGTCAGAGTTTCATTAACATAAGCGGTTCCTTTTGGCAAAATCGAGTTAAAAATAAGCCTTCCAACAGTTGTCTCGACAACTTGTCCCATAATTTTAACTTTAATCTTCGCCAAAAGCCCAATGTCGCCATTTTGATAAGCAAAAATCGCCTCGTCATTGGTTGAAAAGAGTTTGCCCTCACCTTTTTGACCGTCTCTTTCAAGAGTCATGAAATAGCATCCCAATACCATGTCCTGATTTGGATTGATGACGGGTTCGCCAGCAGCCGGCTTTAATATATTCTTAGTCGAAAGCATAATTTCTTCTGCTTCTTTCTGAGCTTCCTTTGACAAAGGAACATGAACCGCCATTTGGTCTCCATCAAAATCAGCGTTGAAAGGAGTGCAGACTAACGGATGAATTTGGATTGCCTTACCTTCAATCAATACCGGCTGAAAGGCTTGAATCCCCAAACGATGAAGTGTCGGAGCACGATTGAGAAGAACATATCGACTCTGGATAATTTCATCAAGATTGTCCCAAACCTCGCTTCTTCCCAATTCGATCATTCTTGAGGCACTCTTAATGTTGTGAGCCAGGCCATTAATAAAAAGCTTACTAATCA
>CAZAFQ010000032.1:0-7077 GCA_964484885.1 uncultured Candidatus Saccharibacteria bacterium
TATGGCTGTTGATACCAGTATTTTTATTACTCCCGTTAACACTCGGGAAATCATGGAAAAACTAAAGTCAAAGTCAACCCAAATACAATCAACTTACTCTGAACAAATGGAAAAAGGCCAAATTCGGGACCCTAAGCTCGAGACAGCCTATCAAGATGTGGAAGAGCTCAGAGACACTCTACAGAGAGGGGAAACTAAACTTTTTAAAATGGGAATGTACTTCACTATTCATGCCAACACTTTAGAAGATCTCGATAAGGCCTCTAATCTTCTAGAAGATACTCTGGGCGGTATGCTTATCTATACCAAGCCCGCTTCGCTCCAACAAGAATCATGCTTCAATTCCACTCTTCCAATTTGTTTAGACGAAATGGAGATCAACCGTAACTTTGATACGCTTTCTGCCTCGACCTCCTTCCCTTTTGTTTCGAACGAGCTATCTGATAATGACGGCATCCTCTATGGTATAAACCTTCACACCAATGGTTTTGTAATCTTTGATCGATTTACGCTTGAAAATGCTAATTCTGTAATCTTAGCAAAATCCGGTTCCGGAAAAAGTTACTTTGTAAAACTTGAGGCCTTAAGAAGCCTGATGATGGGAGCTGAAGTGATTGTTATTGACCCGGAAAATGAATATGAAAGACTCTGTTCGGCAATTGGGGGGTCTTACCTAGATATTAGCCTGAACTCAGACAAAAGGATTAATCCCTTTGACCTGCCACAACGGAAAACCATTAAACCGATTGAAGACGATGGGGAAGATGTATTAAGGTCAAATGTCGTAATGATGAGCGGCCTTTTAAAGCTAATTTTCTCTTCAAGTAAAACCGTGGGCGGCGAGGGAACACTAATGGCCGGAATCACGCCCGAAGAAGATAATTTACTTGACAGGGCAATTGTCGAAGCTTATGCCGCTCGGGGTATCACAACCGACCCCAAAACTCATGCTCTAGCGCCCCCGACGATGTCAGATCTTCAAAAAACTCTTCAGAGTATCAATGGCGCTGAGAGAATGGCTCAGATGTTGGGAAAATATACGGAAGGAACTTTTTCCGGTATTTTTGATCAGCAAACAAATCTAGAGCTAGATAATCCTTTCATTGTTTTTTGCATTAAAAATCTTGAAGATGCCTTGCGACCAATTGCAATGCACATGGTTTTAGATTTTATTTGGAACCGAGTCAAATCGGATCGCAAGAAAAGAATTCTCGTTGTCGATGAGGCCTGGATTATGATGAAAGAAAAGGACGAATCGGCTCAGTTCTTATATTCAATGGCCAAGAGGGCCAGAAAATATTATTTAGGCGTAACCACAATCACTCAAGACGTTGAAGATTTTCTGCATTCTAGCTACGGCAAGGCAATTATTAATAACTCTTCCTTAACTTTCTTAATGAAACAGCACCCGGCGACAATAGATCTTGTCAGCCATGTCTTCAATCTCACTCAGGCCGAAAAATACTTTTTATTAAACTCGGATGTTGGGGAGGGATTGTTCTTTGCCGGCCTCAATCACGTCGCAATTTCAGTGGCCTCAAGTTACCAAGAAGAACTTTTAATTACAACCGACCCAGAACATCTCAATCAAATCGAACAACTAGAAAACTTGGAGGAAGGAGGAGTTTAGTTGGCCGAAGAAACCCCAATGGAAAAAGCTGCCACCGCTTCTTCTTTTGTCTTTCTTGCACTCAATGCTTTCTGCTGTAGTTGGTGCGGGATTGTTCTGATAATCATTCTATTCGTTGGGCTTTTTGTTTCTTTAGGAATGATGGGAGGAAATAATCAGGCAATCGCCGGACCAGATTGTTTGTCTCCGGCCGGAGGCTCAGTAACAATTCTTGACGAGAATCTCCTTGCCGAAGGATTCGGTAAATATATCGAATTCTATGCTTCTCAAGATAGTCGGCCTTTACTTTTCACTCCCGATATGGGAAGAGACTTTGTCCAAGCCGCAAAACAGGCCGGAATTAATCCCTTAACACTAATTGGTGAGGCCGTCACTGAATCGTCTCTGGGTAGAGAGCCTATTGTTTGCTCTGGCGGAGTGGCAACTTATAATGCTTACGGGAGAACTGCCACATCGAGCCAGCCAGGATGCAAAACCAGTGCCGGATCAGAAAAAACTTGGTATATGTATCCCAATACCAGAGATGGACTTTACCAGCAGGCACAATACGTCTATAGTCGCTATGTTAATCCGGAAACCTGCCCTGAATGTAAAGAAAAAGGAGGCCCGCTTTCGTTCAATGAATATCTTGAAATTTATTCCCCAGCCGGAGATGATAATGATCATAGCAGCATGACTCAGCGATACAATGCTCCAGCCAAGTGGTTAAAGGAAAATGGGTATGGGAGTGCGTATGCTTGTGGGGTAGGAAGTCCAGAATCTCTCCAATCTTCTACCACAAGCACAACCGCACCCGATAGTCCCTTATAGGAAACTATGAAGAAATATTTCTTAAACAAAAAAGTTATCGTTATCGGAATTCTGGTTCTTATCCTTGTGACTGTTGGGCTGCTAGTACTTAGCTTATCTCAAAAATATGAGATTACAGTTGAGACCAGCCCTTCAGGAGCAGATGTCACAATAGATAATCTTTCTCAAAAATCCCCCGCTGTTTTCTCTCTTAAGAGAGGGAACTACTCATTGGAAATCTCTCTAGATGGATATGAAACAATCAAAAGCAGCTTCTCGGTTAGAGAAGATAAGCTTGGACATTATAATCTGATTTCAAAAAGCGACAATGCGAGGCAAACATTTTTTGAGCGACTTCCCGAACGAAAAGATGGCTTTCTAATAACACGTGAAGGCAATACTCTGGTGGTTTCAATCGAAAAGGCTCCTGCCAGTACCTATAAGGACCAGGCCATCCAATGCCTGAGAAATGAGGGAGTTAATGTTAATACTACTAAAATCATTTGGGATATCCCCACCTACCTAAGAGGAACTTAATGGAAGATCCAAAGAACTTTCTTGATAACCTTAGAAAAAAACAAGACCCAACATTTTCAGAGAATGAAAGCGATTTTGACGGACAAGATAATATTTCAGAAGGACCTTATTATCCTGACGAGCTAGATGACTATAATGAACAGCTGGATTCTGCTTACGAGCCGGGACCAGATGAAGATGATAGCTATGATGAGGACCAAAGCACAGAAGATGAAGACCCTGAAGATCAGCAAGATGAAGAAGATGATTCTGACAACGAAAATGAGGATGACGGATCTGACCAACCACAATCAAAGGAACAGGGTGGTGGGGCTATCGGCGCCCTAGCCCAGGGGAAAAACAAGAAGCTTTTAGTAAAACTATTACCTGCCCTTGGCTGGATTATCTTAATTATTCTCGGAATCCTCCTGCTTATCGGATTAATAGTACTTCTTGTCTTGGCATTAAATAACAGTGACCCGTCCTTAGCCACAAATTGCCAAACAAGAACAATTACCTTAGATCCGGGGCATCCTAGCGATATTAGCGAAGGGGTCACGGGGGAGACCGCTCTCAACTGGTCTATGGCTAATAAAATTAAACCGCTCCTTGAAACAAAGGGATATAGGGTAGTGCTGACAAAAAGCAGCGAAACAGAGGTAGTCACAAATAAGCGTCGTGCGGAAATTGCTAATGAGAATAATTCGGCACTTTTTTTCCGAATCCATGCCAACGGAAGTGGTGACAGAGGCTACTTCATGATGACCCCGGCAAAAACCGATGGAACAACCGGGCTTCCAACCCAAAGCAGTTATTCGGAAGGCTTAAAAGCGGCCCAAGCTATCATTACCAGTCTTGACGGCGCTTCTTTAGACTTTCCCAAAAACCCCAAGCCCTTTTGGACCGATGCTGATGCAGGAAACGCTACAAATGGCCTCCTTGATGGAAGTCGTTACTCACAAGTGCCGGTCACCCTTATTGAAATGGGCAACTTAAATAATACCCAAGATTTGGCTTGGCTTAATATCGATACGAATCGCGATAGGATGGCTGCTGCCATCACCGCCGGAATCGAGAGTTACGTTCCCCCGACTACTGATGCCTGTAGCTATGGGCAAAGAGTGGTCGAGGTTGCAAAAACCCAATTGGGAAAACCTTATTGTTGGGGTGGGATGAGAGTTGGGGTCCCAAACAATAAGTGCACTATTGGGAATGAAACATTTGAAGGAGCCGACGACCCAAGAGGAAAGGGCCCCTGTTGCTGGAAAAATTACCCGCCTCCCGAAGGCGCTCTTAATTATGACTGTTCTTCCTTCGCAGCTTGGGCGTGGTATTGGGGCTCAGATGGCAAGGTATCAATGCACGGCCAAACTGATGAAGACTACATTAGACACAGCGCAGATGCTAACGGAAATCAGTATCAAAAGATCGGTAAATCTGAATTACAAGTAGGCGACCTTGTATATTTTGGGACTGCTTCTAACACAACTCATGTGGCAATCTATGAAGGAAACGATATGATCATTCATGCCGCTGGCACCGGTATCGGTGTCATTGAATCCAAGCTTTCTGCGCACAGAAGATTCGTGGGAGGATTACATATAATAATTAAGTAATGGAGAATTATGGAAAAAAATCTTAGTAAAAAGATTATCATTGGCGTTACTCTTGGAATTGGTTTTGTCGTTTTTATTTTAGTGGGAAATCATTTTTATTCAAAAAGACTTGATCAGGTAGCAAAAGACTATAAGGAAATCATCCTAGATTCTGGCTGGGCAACAGAAGAAAAATACAAAAATAAGCAGGATGAAGAAATTATCTCATTGTCGATAGACATAATGGAAGAAAAATTAAAGGAAAAATATGTTTTTTATAAGATTGACAACAATTTGAATGCCGAAATATCAGAGGTCAAAAAGCTCATAAGTAGTCAAAAATATTTTGACTCATTAACAAGAATGAAAGGCGTCCTCAAAGCAGCTGAGGAGGACTTTTCCCATTATCAAGAAGCTAACTCAGAGAACATTGAAGAGATCGATAAAAAACTGATAGGCTTTGTTGAGAAGAATGGATTTAAAGTTATTAATTACCGCATTAAAGATGATTGGGCAGTTGTTACCATTATTGCACCCGAAAGAAAATTAGATCCAGCTAACATCGTGTTCAAAAGAACAGAGCAGGAATGGGAAGCGGTTGCTGGACCGGGAACTTTTTTCCCTGAATCCTTCTTGGTAGAAAAAGGCGCCCCAGCTGAAATTATAGAAAAGGCAAACGATATATCAGAAAAAGATTTTTCCAAAGATTAGTCTAGATTATCAACTACCTCATATCTCAATCGGTACTCCCGGTTGAGTTCTTGAGAACGAGCATTGACTTCATTGGCCCAAATACTGGAAGTAACGCCGATTTTTAAGGCTCCATTTCGAAATGAAATGGCTCTCACATTCTTTTCCCCCTCTTCACCAAAGACCTTACTTACTGATTTATTAAAAGCCTCGCAAATCATCGCTGCGTCTACTTGCTTCTTGATCCCTAATTGATTCAGTTTCTTTCGGAATATGCCGCTTAAATCATTCACTTCACAACCTTTCTAAGATACTATCTTTTACTTCAAAAATAGTTGCCGACTTCCGAAACTTCGGATCGATGTGATCAAGATCGGTCGTAGTAATAATGGTTTGCTGGTCCGAAAACTCCCGAAGCAATTGTTTTCTCCTCTTCACATCTAGCTCGCTAAAAACGTCATCCAGTAAAAGAATCGGTTCATTCTGCCGGTTTTCACGGATAAGCCAGAGTTGGGAAAATTTCAGAGCTAAGATTGCCGTTCGGTACTCTCCTCTTGAACCAAACTTAGTAATATCAAGACCATTCATTACAAAAGTGAAATCATCCCGATGTGGTCCGGTATGTGTTACTCCCAAGAGAATGTCTTTCTGTCGACTCTCTAATAAGCTTTTAAGAAAACTCCCCCAAAGATCGGTCTTTTTCGCTTGTCGGATACTGTTCTTATACTCCAAGACAAGCTGATCTTTTGTTTCTGAAAGGTTCCGATAATGCTGACCAATAACCGAGTTAATCTTTTCCACCAGCATCATTCTTTCCTCAATAATCTTGGTTCCGTATTCTATAATTTTCCCATCCCATAGTGTTAAGAGTTCCTCGTCTACTTTTCCGGATGCAATTTGTCTTAAAAGAGCATTTCTTTGCTCAAGAGCGCGGCTATAATAAATCAGATTCAAAGCATAGCTTCGAGAAAACTGAGAAATAAAAATATTGAAATAACGTCTTCTAGCTCCCGGGAATCCCAGAAACTCATCTATCTCATCGGGGCTGAAAAAAATGGCTTGGAGCGCCCCTAAAAGAGCCGCCGAGGGTTTTTTAACCCCATTTAACTTAACAGTTTTCCGATCTTTAGGACTGAGTTTCTCATAAATATATTCGATCTTCTTAATTTTTCCTTCAACAACATCAGCCTCTACTCGAAAAAAGGATGCGTCCCACTTTAAAATCTCCGTTTCTCTTCCTCTAAATGATTTTCCGACTGAAACCAAATGAGCTGCTTCAAGAAGATTAGTCTTTCCTTGAGCGTTGGAGCCAACAATGATGACATTTTCATCAAAATCAATATCGAGACTTTCATATGAACGAAAATTTGAAAGCTTCAGTTTTTTAATCTTCATAATAAGAGTTTGGCTAGGCCCGAAGCGGCATTATAATATAGATGTAATTTTTGGATTTGATAGTGCGAATCACCCCGGGATTCAATTTACCACTGATTTGAAAATTAATTTCCGATTCTTTAATGACACTCAAAACATCAATCAAGTATTTCCCATTAAAGGCAATTTCGCTATCTTTTCCCTCAACTTCCGCCACAATTGTTGTACTGTTATCACCGAGTTGGGTTCCTTGAGAGGCTACTTCAATTTTACCTTTATGGCGAACGTTGATTTTGATACTATTGGCATTCTCTCGAGCAAAAAGGATTGCGACCCGTACTGAATTTAAAAACTCTTCTCGGGAAATTTTTGCTGTCGTTTCGTTTGTCTCCGGAATAATCTGCTTATAATTTGGAAATTGTCCTTCAATTAGCCTTGAAGTAAAGTCCAAGCCATCTGTTTTAAATAAAACTTGATTCTCGG
>CAZAFQ010000033.1:0-5644 GCA_964484885.1 uncultured Candidatus Saccharibacteria bacterium
TGGTAGCTCGTCGGGCTCATAACCCGGAGGTCGCTGGTTCAAATCCAGCCCCCGCTACCAAAAATTTTAGCCACTTAGGCTTCGCTCAAACAAGTAAATCTTAGCGAAGCAGAAAGATACAATATAAGTATTAAAAAACAGTTAACGTTTCGCTAGAATAAAGTTAGCTGTTTTTTGATAAAGCTTTCTTTAAGAAATCTTTTGTTCTAGTAGCAATAGTCATTCACAGAACTTGACAGCTTATTCCGGACACGGCAGGGTAGCTCAGTTGGTTAGAGCACAGGACTCATAAGCCTGGGGTCGTGGGTTCAAATCCCACCCCTGCTACCAGAAGAAAACAAAAAAACGGAGGCAGAGTTTACGAATTCGAGTAGCTCCTAATGTTAAACAATTTTTTAATTTTTAATAAAAAAAACGCTCTCTTTAAAAAAGATGATCGAATCCTAGTGGCTGTATCCGGAGGAGTAGACTCGATCGTTCTCTTAAATCTTTTTTTAAAAAAGAGAAAAAGATTCAACTTAACACTCGGCGTGGCCCACGTAAATTACGGCCTAAGACCGGAAGCTGATGAGGAGAATCTTTTTGTAAAAAATCTCGCCAAAGTTAACTCACTCCCCTTTTTTGAAGAAAAAGTTAGCCAAAAGATTACTGCTAACCTTGAGGAAACGGCCAGAATCATCCGTTATGAATTTTTTAAAAAAACTTGTGAAAATAATAATTTTTCAAAAGTTGCCATCGCCCATCACAAAAATGATCGAGCGGAAACATTTTTCTTAAATCTTTCCAGGGGCAGTGGGTTAACCGGTCTTACTTCCATGAAGCCTAAAGTCAATAACCTCATCCGTCCCCTTCTCTTTACTACTAGAGACGACATTCTAAAATACGCCCGGGAAAATAAACTAGAATATCGAGAAGATCGCTCCAACGTCTCTTTGGAATTTAAAAGAAATATTATCAGACATCTTGTTTTACCCGAGCTAACAAAAATAAATCCGATGATAATTGACAAAATCAATGAAGAAATAGAAGAACTAAGCAACCTGCAAGAAAAACTGGAACCACAAATAGAAAAGATTTATGCCGATTTGAGCCGAAAAAATCAGAAAACAGTTGAGATTGACAGTGTCAGACTTAGGGCTGAATCCCTTTATCTCCAAACGGAAATTATCAGAAGAGCAATTAAAGAGATCAAAAAAAACCTAAGGGATATTACTAGAAAGAATGTCTCAGATATTTTAAAAATGACGCAAAAACCTCATGGGACAAAGAAAATTATACTTCCCGGAGGTTTGATATCCAGACAAATTTATGATAAAATCGTGATTGGCTGTGATAAAAAGGCCGCTGAGAGTTCTTTGAAGCAAAAGAAACTACCACTTAACTCAGAAATTCAATTCGGTAATGTTATTCTCAAATATCAGGAAGCAAAAACGAAAAAGACAAAGAAAAATCAGCCAAATTTAGTATTTATAGATAAAGAAAAAGCTCAAGATCTTTTGATAAGATTAAAGCGTCCGGGAGACAAGATCATTATCAAAGGGGGAACTAAAAAACTACAAGATCTTTTTGTTGATTTAAAGGTTCCGAAAGAACAACGAGAGACCATACCGATTATTGTCACCAAAAATCAAGAAGTGGTTTGGGTCCCGAACATAAGAGTAAGCCACTTTTTCTCAGCTACCAGCCAAACTCGAAAAACAGCAATATTAAAAATTGTTCCGGCAATTAACCGATCCGAGCCGGAGAGAAGGAGATAAATGTTAAAGAACAGAAGTATTTGGATTTTTGTAATCACCGTCTTAATACTTGCCGGAATTTTTTCTTTTACGATCCCGAGCGAACCGACGACAAACGTTCCTTTAAGTCAAGTGGCAGAAGAAATTAAAAACGATCAGGTAAGTGAAATCCAACAATCGGGAACAAAAATAACTGTAACCCTGAAGAATAATGAGAAGCAAGTTGCTCAAACAAGCAATGAAACAATTGATATTACTGAAACTCTGGCAAATCTAGGAGCAACCGTCGACCCCTCAAAGGTCAAGCTTGATATCAAACCTTCCAGCAACAATTCACTTTGGGTTTCAATTCTAATCAATTTGTTGCCATTATTCATTATTATCGGTGTTTTATACTTCCTGATAAAACAAAGTCAAGGATCCTCAAATCAGGCATTAAGTTTTGGTCGTTCAAAGGCTCAACTTTTTGACAAAACAAAGCAACAAATCAATTTTTCCCATGTTGCTGGCAGTGATGAAGCTAAGCAAGAATTGCAAGAAATCGTTGAATTCTTAAAATTTCCAAAGAAATTTATGGATCTTGGAGCTAAAATTCCAAAAGGAGTTCTCTTGATTGGACAGCCGGGAACCGGAAAAACTTTATTGGCCCGCGCTGTTGCCGGAGAAGCAGGTGTTCCTTTCTTTTCAATCTCCGGCTCAGAGTTTGTGGAAATGTTTGTCGGTGTTGGGGCGAGCCGTGTAAGAGACCTCTTTAATCGAGCCAAAAAGAACGCTCCTTGTATTATCTTCATCGATGAAATAGATGCTGTTGGCAGGCAGAGAGGCTCCGGCCTGGGAGGCTCTCATGATGAACGTGAGCAGACTCTTAATCAAATTCTAGTTGAAATGGACGGCTTCGAGCAAGGGACTAACGTGATTGTGATGGCAGCCACAAATAGACCGGATGTTCTTGATCCTGCCCTTTTAAGACCGGGCCGCTTTGACAGACGAGTCGTCCTCGATATTCCGGACGTAAAAGATCGAGAAAAGATTTTAGAAGTTCATGCTAAGAATAAACCATTAGCAAAAAGTGCCAAATTGGAAACTATTGCTAAGCAAACGCCCGGATTTTCAGGTGCAGATCTTGAAAATCTTATGAATGAGGCCGCTATCCTGGCCGCCCGAAAGAATCAAAAAGAAATTACAATGTCCGATTTGAATTCTTCAGTCGAAAAAGTTCTTTTGGGACCTGAAAGAAAAAGCCGAGTTCTCTCACCAAAAGAAAAGGAAATAACGGCCTATCATGAAGCCGGGCATGCTATCTTGGGACATCTTTTGCCAAACACTGATCCAATTCATAAAATTTCGATTGTTTCTAGAGGAATGGCTCTCGGGGTTACTTGGAGCCTGCCTAAAGAAGATCTGAAGCTTGTAACTAAAGCTAAGATGAGAGATGAAATAGAGATGGCCTTAGGAGGAAGAGCAGCAGAGGAAATCAAATTTAACGAAGTCACGACTGGGGCCAGCAATGATCTTGAAAGAATAACAAAGGTCGCCCGCGATATGATTACAAGATACGGCATGAATAAGAGATTAGGACCGCAAGTTTATGGTCGGAGAGAGGAACTGGTTTTTTTGGGTCGTGAGCTGGGAGAACATGATAAAAATTATTCTGAAAGCACAGCGGCAATAATTGATGAGGAGGTAAATAAGATAATCAGTAACGCTTATAAAAGTGCCGTTGAACTTCTGACAAAAAATAGAAAAAAACTGGATAGAATTGCCAATATTCTTCTGGAAAAAGAGACCATTGAAGGTGAGGATTTCGAGAAGCTAATGAGCGAAGTTGACAAACTGGATGATAAGAAAAAAGTTAAGAAATAAAATCTTTTACTCTTTCTAACGCTCCGTTTTTCAATTATGATATTTTAAATTAACCTACGAGTTTTATGGGACGAGTTAAGAAGTTTTTGTATTTTATTTCTGACAAAAAATTAACGATTGGCAGTGCTGCTGTTATTCTGGCAATCACCAGTTTGATCTCAAACTTTTTAGGATTAGGGCGAGAAATGATTCTTGCCGGGCTTTTTGGAGTCGCCGATCATGAAGCCGGAATCTACCAAGGCGCCTTTAGACTACCGGATTTTATTTTTAATCTTTTTATTCTTGGAGCTTTCTCCAGCGCCTTTATCCCTATTTTCATTTCTAAAATTGAGCAGAAAGCTCAGAAGGCCTGGAATTATGCCAATAACATTTTGAATTTTTTGTTGCTTACTGCTTTGGTCGGAGGAATAATACTCTTCATATTTACACCCCAGCTACTTCCCTTTATTATGCCCGGCTATTTCTGGAATGAAGCTGACAGAAATACAGAGATATTCCAAACTGCGGTCAATATAACCAGAATTTTGACGCTCTCCCCTATCTTATTTACGATCGGAAACCTTTTTGGCGGCATTCTCAATTCTTTCAAAAAATTTATCTACTTTTCTCTCGCCCCGATTGTTTATAATTTATCGATTATCATCTCTGCCTCCGCTTTGAAGGACATTGTTCACCCAGTAGTCTATGCGCCGGTAATAGGTGTCATTATCGGTGCTTTTTTATATTCATTTGTCCAACTTCCTTCGGTCCTTAGCAGCGGATTTCGCTATAAACCGTTCCTTAATTTTAAAAACGGCGATATTCTCCACACTTTAAAGCTAATGTTTCCCCGATCTCTTGCCATCGGCGTGGGGCAAATCAATCTTCTCGTTGATACAGTGATTGCTTCTTTTTTTACCGGAGGAATCGCCGTCATAGCTTACGCCAATAACATTCAGACCTTACCAACAGTTGTTTTTGGCATTTCTGTAGCAACAGCGGTATTTCCCTTCCTTACAGAAAGCTTTGCCCGAAAGAACCAGAAAGCTTTCCTGTCTTCTTTTTCCTGGGGAACTCGACGCATCTTGTTTTTTATTATTCCAGCTACAGTCGGTTTAATTATTCTCAGAGCTCAAATAGTAAGATTAGTTTTTGGGAATGATGTTTTTAATAATGGTAAATTTGATTGGGTAGCCACTTACTGGACTGCCAAAACGTTAGGCTTCTTTGCCTTTGGACTTATCGGACAAGCCTTGATTCCAATCCTCCTTAAGGCTTATTACGCCATGTATGACACCAAAACGCCTCTCCTCATCGGTGTTGTCGTCATGATTGTTAACATCCTCCTTTCTTTAACCCTGCCGTTTCTTCCGGCTCTCAATCTTGGCATTTCCGGAATTGCTTTGGCTTTTTCGATTTCGGGCTTTCTAAATGCCGGCCTGCTCTTTTATTTCTTACATAAAAAAATCGGGGCCCTTGACCGTGACCATAAGATCTTTGATTCTACTTTCAGATTGATTATTTCTTCAATCGTAATGGGGGTTGTTGTCCATTACTCTTTGTATTTCTTTGATTTCTTCTTAAACACTCAGAGGGTTGTCGGACTGATCGCTCAAACTTTCGGGGCAATCGGGATTGCCGCCGCTACATATTTCCTTCTTACCTATCTCTTTAAATGTGAAGAAATAAACTTTCTTCTAAAAAAATTTAGAAAGCCAGCAAATCAGGAGTCCTAATATGGAAATAAAGTCAAATATCCGAAATTTCTGTATTATTGCTCATATTGATCATGGCAAATCGACCCTAGCCGACCGTTTTTTAGAAGTTACGGGAACAATTAAACAGCGGGAAATGAAAGATCAGCTTTTAGATACAATGGAACTTGAGAGAGAGCGAGGTATTACGATAAAGCTCCAGCCAGCCCGAATGGAATATCGTCTAGCTCAAGATTCCGGCTCCACGCCGTATATCTTAAACTTAATTGATACTCCGGGACATGTTGATTTTTCATATGAAGTCTCAAGAACACTTGCTGCCGTTGACGGAGCGCTTCTAGTAGTCGATGC
>CAZAFQ010000033.1:5654-7075 GCA_964484885.1 uncultured Candidatus Saccharibacteria bacterium
GGAATTGAAGCACAGACTTTATCAACCCTTACAATGGCTCAAGAACATCAACTCAAGATTATCCCGGTAGTCAATAAGATCGATCTTCCACATGCGGAACCGGACAGAGTTGCTGAAGAACTGGTTGAGCTTTTAAAAATAAAAAAAGAAGAGATAATTTTTGCTTCTGGAAAAACCGGAGAAGGAATTGAGGAGATCCTCACCCGAATTATCTCTGATATCCCCGCTCCCACCGGAAATCCGGATGATAAGTCGCGGGCTCTAATCTTTGATTCATTTTTCGATTCCTACAAGGGAGTAATCATCTATGTCCGAATTTTCGATGGCGAATTGAAAAAAAACGATAAAATAAAAATGATGGGGACCGGATCCTTGAGTGAAGTCTTAGAGATTGGATACATCCTGCCGCTTCATCAAAAACAGGAAAAACTTGCTTGCGGAGAAATAGGATATATTGTAACCGGTGTAAAAGACGTGTCAGAGGCAAGCGTGGGAGATACAATTACAAATGCCTCCCATCCAGCCATAAGCCCCCTTCCCGGTTATCAGAAGGTTGTCCCCTATGTTTTCGCCGGACTATTTACCACCACAGGAGAAGATTATCAGACTTTAAGAGAAGCGCTTACTAAATTATCGCTTTCAGACTCTTCTCTTACTTATGACCCCGAAAGCTCTGTTTCTTTGGGTTTTGGTTTCCGCTGCGGTTTCTTGGGCCTTTTACACATGGAAATCGTTAAGGAACGCTTGGAAAGGGAGTTTCATCTTGATCTAATCGCGACCACCCCAAGTGTTTCTTATCAGATTGAAAAGACCAACGGAGAAATAATTGAAATTAAAAACCCAACAGAAATGCCTGACAAGCCGGAAATCAAAGAAGTCAGGGAGCCTTGGGTGAATCTAGAAGTTGTTACTCCAACTAATTGGATCGGGAGCATTATGACCCTTACCCAAAAAAGAAGAGGCGTCTTAGAAAATATTAATTATTTAGATGAGCATAGGGCCATTATCACCTTCCAAATTCCCCTAGTCTCAATTGTGACCGACTATTTTGATGTTCTAAAAAGCGCTTCCAGCGGTTACGCTTCAATGGGTTATGAGGTAATTGGGTACAAACCAAGTGAGCTGGTAAAAATGGACATCCTGATAAATCAAAAACCAATTGATACCCTCTCGGTAATCATCCACAAAGATGAGGCTTATGAAAAAGGAAATGATGTCACTGAAAAATTGAAAACTTTGATCCCAAAGCAGAACTTTAAGATTATCATCCAAGCTGCCCTGGGTGGCAAAATCATTGCCCGAAAAGACATTGCTCCCTTCCGTAAAGACGTGACCGAGAAGCTCTATGGCGGCGACGTTACGAGAAAAAGAAAATTGCTGGAGAAGCAGAAAGCCGGAAAAAGAAAAATGAAAATGATTGG
>CAZAFQ010000034.1:0-7013 GCA_964484885.1 uncultured Candidatus Saccharibacteria bacterium
ATGACCAGGCGATTTATAGGTTTCGGGGAGCGGCTGTTTCTAATATTCTGAATTTTACCCGGGACTATTCAGGTTGTAGCCAAATAGTATTGACCGAAAATTACCGTTCTTGCCAGCCGATTCTAGATGCCGCCTATAAAAGCGTGGTTCATAACAATCCCGAAAGGCTTGAAGTAAAAAACGGCATTGAAAAGAAATTGAAGTCTCAAGTTAAGACAGTGGCTGTAAATCCGGTGCAACACTTGCACTGTAATTCTGTTCTTGCGGAAGCGGACCAAGTTGCCAGTATTATAAAAGAAAAGTTTGAGGGCGGTTTAGCACTCAAAGATTTTGCAATATTAGTACGCTCCAATTCTCTGGCAAAGCCGTTTATTCAAGCGCTAAGTTATTATGGTATTCCTTATAAATTTTCAGGAACCGCCGGTTTATATAATCGTTCTGAAATTCGGACGCTGATCCATTTTGCAAAAACACTCATTGATCCTGCCGATGATCTTTCTTTTTTTCATTTGATTACTAGCGAAGTTTACGGCCTAGATGTTCGGGAAGCCGTTTTGCTGAATGCTGAAAATCGTAAAACTAAAAGAGGCTTATCTGAAATAGCAAAGAAAATTAATATTCCGCTCTCGGAGGCAGCCTTTCAAATAATTGAAAAGTTAAATTTTGATCTTAACAAATTCCGTCAGAAATCAACCGATATGACAGCGGGTCAAATAATATATGAATTTTTGAAGACTACCGGTTGGCTTTCGGCTTTAGTTCAAAAAGCTCAGAGCGATCCACAATCAGAGGTGGCGGTTCAAAATATTGCCAAGTTCTTTGAAAAAATTGAAGAATTTGAAAGAGTTTCTCATGATAAAAGCATTTATAATTTTGTAAAACACCTGGTTCAGCTGATGGAGGCCGGGGATGATCCGGCAATGGCCGAAGTTGACCCAGACTTGGAAGCTGTCAATCTCCTAACTGTTCATAAGTCCAAAGGATTGGAATTTCCCATAGTTTTTGTCAGCTCTCTGGTTGCGGGAGCCTTCCCAACAACTAGAAAGGGTGAGGGTCTGCCGGTTCCGCAAGAGCTAGTCAAAGAAAAGTTCAGTGACGGAGATTGGCACATTCAGGAGGAAAGAAGATTGTTCTATGTCGCTTTGACGAGAGCTAAAGATGAGCTCTATCTCACTAGCGCTGAGGATTATGGTGGGAAGAAAAAACGGAAAATTTCTCCTTTTGTGCTAGAGGCAATTGATAGTCCAATGTTGGATAAGGAAAGGGTTAAGCTTGATAAGCTCCAGGTGATAAAAAGATTTGAGAAACAGCCGGAAATTATTATTCCGAAGAAATTCAACAGAGGACATTCTCAGATTATCTTAAGCCCTTACCAGATAGATGATTATTTATCATGTCCTAAAAAATTTGAATTTATTCATGTTTTGAAGATTCCTATTTTGACTCACCATTCAGTGGTTTATGGTTCGGCGATTCACAAGGCGATTGAAGTTTATTTTTCTCAAAAATTGGGAGGCGAGAAGGTTACCCTGGAAGAGATTTTGGAAGCTTTCAAAAATAATTGGCGGAGTGAAGGTTTTGTTACGAGAGAACATGAGGATAGGAGGTTTCAGCAAGGGCAAAAAACGCTTATTACTTTTTTTGAAAGAGAGGAAATGAGTGAAAGATTACCCTCTCAGATAGAAGAGTCGTTTGAATTTAATATTCCGGAGATTTCGGTTAGGGTGAGGGGAAGATTTGATGCAATCTATCAGGATACGGCAAGTGCGAAAGGAAAGGAGGCTAAAAGTTCAAAACTAAAAGTTCAAAGCGAAGAATTAGAGATTAAGGCTAATAACAAGAGGCCGATGACGAATGACAGCCCTTTAGAGATTCGAGATTTTAAAACCTCAAGAGTAGATAATCAAAAGCAAGCTGATGATAAGGCAAAGAAAAAACGTCAGCTTTCAATTTATGCTTTAGCAAAACAAAGAGAGCTGGGAATAATCCCACTGGTTTCACTGTATTTTGTTGACTCGGGATTGATCGGGCGATCAAAAAGAACCGAAAAAGAGTTGGCAAAAACAATTGAAGAAATCAGAAGTGTTGCCGAGGGAATCAAGGAAGACAATTTTTTAGCGGATCCGGGATATCGGGAATGTTCTTGGTGCGCCTATCGGGAGATCTGTCCCTTTACGCTGTCTAATGATAAGCAGGAAGTAAAAAAGCAACAGAAAGTTGTTAGAAAGGGCTAATTAAGCTCTATTTTCTGCAAATTGCGTAGAAGTTCCATCTGCTTTTAGAAATTACGGTAACGTAAAATCCGCTTGCTTCCAAATCTTTTTTTAGCCCTCTCTTCGTATAAGCAAAGTAGTAGCGCTTGGCTAAAATTTTTTGATCCTTGTTTTTGAAGGGGATGAAAGTATCGCCGAAGTGTCTTTGGGGAGTTCTTTTAAGATCTCCAGGATTTCGGAAGATCATGTTGAAAATATTCTTGAAAATAAACTTTCGGTATTTCGGTTGCCAGAGATTCCAGACGGTGACGAAAAAGTAACCACCTTTCTTTGTAACCCGGAAAGCTTCAGATAGGGCTTTTCTTCTGAGTAATTTTGTTGACAAGTGGTGTAGGGAAGCGACGGCAAAACAAGCATCAAATGTATCATCTTTTAGCTCAAGGCTTGTCATCTCCATTTCACGGAATTTTCTTTTCGGATAAGTTTCTTGCGCAATCTTTAGGAGTTCTATAGAATTATCGATTCCTAAATAGTCAATCTTCAAATTTTTAAACGAAGCCAGCAAGCGTCCATTTCCACATCCCAAATCCAATATACGAAGAGGTCCGGAAATCTCTTTCCGGTGTTGCTCAAAAATGAGAGTCGGTTTGGAAGAGGTCTGTTTATTCGGGACCTTATGATGAAGAAGGACTTGAGAGTGCTTGACTTGCTTTCCGGAGCTTTCTCGAATGCTTTTCATTTTTTCTCTTATTTTTAACATTTTGTCGAGAAACTCAACAAAAACTCTCACTTCTGGCCATTCGTAAGACCTGGTGCTGGAAAACTGAGGTGCAATTTTGTTATAATCGACCCGAGTTGTATTGCTTGAATGTTTATTCTTTGGCTTGTTCATGGAGAAAATTTTAGAAAATATTATTGAGAAATCAATTGGTAGGGTTTCCGACAAGGAAACTCTTTTAACTATTATAAAGAAAGAATTAGAAGGAAAGAATGTTTCTTCCTTTCCTTCGAATATTATACTTCTCGGAAAATATCGAGCAATGGTTACTAAAGGCTCGATCAGTCCGGACAAGAAGCTTGAGGAGATCTTAATCACGAAAAGGATGCGCTCGCTTTCCGGGGTTGCCGTTATCACTGTTTTGACGAAGCCCTGGCCATGTCCGGGAGAATGCTTATATTGTCCTAGTGAGAGCAAAGTACCCAAAAGCTATCTTTCTACCGAGCCGGCAGTTAGAAGAGCAATTCTTTGCGATTATGATCCTTCAAAACAAGTGAAGGCTAGGTTAGAGTCTTTAAGACTCGAAGGTCATCCAACCGACAAGATTGAGCTGATTATAATTGGCGGGACTTTCTCGTATTTACCTCGAGATTATCAGGAAGAATTTGTGAAGTGTTGCTTTGACACTTTGAACGGGAAGAAGTCAAAGAGCTTGGCGGAAGCAAAAAAAACTAATGAATCAGGTGAAAACCGATGTGTCGGTCTGACTCTAGAGACCAGACCTGACTATATCACCGGCGAGGAAGCCGAGTGGTTTCGATACCTTGGGGCGACTAGAGTCGAACTCGGCGTCCAAAGTGTTTTTGATGAAGTGTTGAAACTGAATAAAAGAGGGCATGATGTCTTGGCTACGGTTAGAGCTACCAAAATCCTTAAAAACGCCGGTTTTAAAATTTGCTATCACATGATGCCTAATTTGCCCGGATCAACTTATGAGAAAGATATCGAGAATTTCAAAATTATTTTTTCTGACGAGAGATTTCAACCAGACTACATCAAGATCTACCCTTGCTTGGTAGTAAAGGGCTCAGAGCTTTATCAGCTCTGGAAAGAGGGCAAATATACACCCTATACTGAGATTGAGCTGGAAAGATTGATTTGTGAAGTTAAGCAAGTTGTTCCTTATTATATCCGAATTATGAGGCTGATTCGAGACATTCCGTCAGGTAATATCGAGGCCGGCAGCAAAGTTACTAATTTACGTCAACTTGTTCAGGGAAAAGTCAAATGTAGATGTATTCGATGTCGGGAAACGGGACTAAATATGGAAAATGGAAAATGTAAAATGCGAAAATTAAAACTGTTTCGTGAGGAATATCCCGCAAATAATGGGCGAGAAATATTCCTAAGCTATGAGAATGAAGAACGGACCCTTCTCTACTCACTTTTAAGATTGCGATTACCCAAGGATTGGTCAATTAAGGCTATCGAGGGGTGTGCTCTTATCCGTGAAGTTCACACTTATGGACAGCAGATGAAAATCGGCTCAAAAGGCATAATCCAACATACCGGTTTTGGAAAGAAGTTACTGGCAGAAGCAGAAAACATTGCGAAAGAAGAAGGATATGAAAAGGTAGCAGTTATTTCGGGCGTAGGAGTAAGGAATTATTACAGAAGGTTAAATTATTATCTCAGTTCTGAATACATGTTGAAAAAAATAACTTAATTTAAAATTAAGTCTTGTCTGGCTCGACAATTTGTTTACTTTTTGACAGGCTCTATTTTGCAAAAACTAAAAGGCGGGGTCGTTTGGAGCTGCTCTTGGAGAAATCAGTTTGACTATGAGAGCATAGGAATTATGATGGAAGAGACAAGCAATTCGATTCTCTTGGGTTTTTCTATGAAGGGAGAAAAATGTCAGATTCTGACCAAGAGCCCAATTCCAATCAGCTAAATTTGTTTTGTGGAGAGCAGTTGATGCTTTCCGACCCACCACCTTCTGAAGAATAACCTCTACCTCTCGAATCCTTGTCAAGAGCCCGGCACATGCCGGGCTCTCTCCATGGCATCAGATTTTTTTGTGTCAAAAAGACATTTTCCTTGTCATAAAAAATTTTAAGCATTAGAATATCAAAAGACGAGCGGGTGGATAATTCAGAGAGGAATTTTGTGGTAAAAAAGCAAACTAAATTCATATTTGTGATGGGCGGAGTTTTATCGGGCCTCGGCAAAGGGATTTTCGGCGCTTCAGTCGGAAACATACTCAAGAACCGAGGTTTTTCAGTTAATATTCAAAAATTAGACCCTTATCTGAATGTTGATGCCGGCACTCTAAACCCTGGAGAACACGGGGAAGTATTCGTGACTGATGACGGTGCAGAGACGGATCTCGATCTCGGTCATTACGAGAGATTTATCGATACTAATATGACAAAGAAAAGTTCGATTATGAGCGGTCGGATTTATCTTGAAGTTTTAGATGACGAGAGAAAAGGAAAGTATCTGGGTAAAACAGTTCAGGTTGTGCCCCACATAACCAATAAAGTGCAAGAATTAATTATTGATGCCGCAACGGGTTACGATATCCACATTGTTGAAATCGGCGGGACAGTTGGCGATTTTGAAAGCCTATATTTCATAGAAGCGATTAGGCAGATGAAGCGCCGTGTCGGAACCGAGAATGTGCTTTACGCCCACCTTGTTTATTTGCCATACCTGGAAGCCTCAAAAGAAGTTAAAACAAAACCGGCTCAGAGCAGCCTTCGCAATTTACTTGGCCTGGGTATCCATCCCGACATTGTTGCGGCAAGATGTGATCGTCAAATAAAAAAGGAACACTTGGATAAGATTGCGCTTTTTTCTGACGTTGATCCCAAGGCGGTCATACCGCTGCCCTTGGTAAAAAGCGTTTATGAGGTGCCTGAAAACTTAGAGAAAGCGGGGTTAGCAGATTATATTTGCGGAAAATTAAACTTGAAAAAAATGCCATCGCGGGAAAATGGCTGGAAGAAATTCATGGAAAATTCGAAGAAGGCTAAAGGCACCGTCAAAATCGGTTTGATTGCAAAATACTTGAGCAATGAAGATACTTACAAAAGCATTAACGATGCGCTGAAGGCTGCTTTTTGGAGTTTTAGAAAGAATGTTAAAGTTGTTTGGATTGATGCTGAAGAAATTGAGTCCAAAGGGACTCAGGCTTTAGGCGATCTTTCTGGCATTATTGTTCCTGGCGGTTTCGGCAGCAGAGGGACCGAAGGGAAAATAGCGGCGGCAAAATATGCTAGAGAGAATGGTATGCCTTTTTTTGGACTGTGCTTTGGGATGCAAATTGCCGTGATTGAATTTGCCAGAAATGTAATCGGTTGGCCCTCAGCAACCAGTGGCGAATTTAATCCTAAAAGCAAGAAACAAGTGATCCACATTATGCCGGAACAACGCAAAAATGTGGAAGAGGCAAATTATGGCGCAACAATGCGGCTAGGAGCCTATCCTTGTATTGTCGATAAAGCTTCTAAGACATATAAATTATACGGAACTGATAAAATCTCAGAGCGCCATCGCCATCGCTATGAGTTTAACAATGATCATCGTGACGAATTTGTTAAAGCCGGTATGATCTTGGCCGGGTTATCTCCGGATCATCATTTAGTGGAAATTATTGAATTGCCTCATCACCCTTTCTATATTGGTACTCAATTTCATCCGGAATTTAAGTCTCGACCGGATCAGCCCCATCCTCTTTTTGTCGGATTCGCAGAAGCATGCCTGAAAAGGCCTCCTCTTATAAAAAAATCTTCAAAATAGAACAATATCGGAAGTATTTTTTTGTGACCCGGAGAGGTGAATTAATCTCTAGGCTGTCATCATAAAATAGTTGATATCACTCTATTTGGCTTTAGAATAAGCCGGAGCTCTTTCCGGAATGAGCGTAATCTCATATAATCTTAAATCATGAGAGATGATACTTGGTTATTTTCAAAGCTTGACGAGATTTGGGATCAATATTTTTCTGATATTCCTCAAGATAATGATGTTGTAATCAAATTTGGTCGAAAGGCTAGATGCCGCTTGGGCTCGATCAA
>CAZAFQ010000035.1:0-6896 GCA_964484885.1 uncultured Candidatus Saccharibacteria bacterium
GTTGTCTTGACGAGGCAAGATATAAATTGAAGCTTAGCTAGGATATAAAGTTGCGACACTTTCTTTAAATAAGTAGGAATAAGCTTGGCCTTCTCTTAAGTTATGGCTCCTAAGTTTTTGAAATTATTCATGTTTTTACCATTTCTTGATAAAGTTCTTATCAAATTTAGGTAATTTTTCTTATTATAGCTCATAGTAACTACTTCAAATTTGCCAGAACTAAGCGACCTCTGAATAAAAACTTTCATTTTTTATCCTTATATCAAAAGACTGAAGGCTTAGTTTTTTTGAAATCTCAGGTTATAGCGTATAATAGAGCTGTTAAGTTTCGTGAGGGTAATGAATATTTTACTTGCTTATTATTCGCGATCCGGTCATACGGAAGAAATGGCAAAGGCTGTTGAGGCTGAACTCATTCGTCAAGGATATAGCGTTGACATTGAAAAAGTTGAACCTCAAAAAGAATACTCTTTTCATACCTGGTGGTGGTTAAGAACTTTTCTTAATACCACAAAAATAAAAGAGCTTAAAATCAAAAGTGCTAAGG
Organism: uncultured Candidatus Saccharibacteria bacterium; assembly: GCA_964484885.1. GTDB lineage: Bacteria > Patescibacteriota > CPR2 > UBA1875 > CAZAFQ01 > CAZAFQ01. The sequence continues at coordinate 548 of CAZAFQ010000035.1, forward strand.
GGTATGATCTAGTCTTGATCGGAAGCCCAAACTGGACTAGGCTGTCTCTTCCGATGACAAGTTATTTAAAAACATTGAAAGGCTTGAAGCATAAAAGCGTTGCCCTCTTTTCAACAACGGCTTTATGGCCAAATCTTGAATGGTATGTTTTTTCTAGCTATTTACTGGATTTTACTTTTGAAAAAGCAGTTGAGAAGGCCGGGGGGATTCCGGTCGACAGTTTCCCAACCTCCAGCATTGCAAAGAGCATGTCGATAACCTCTAGATATGGCAGAAAGAATTTAAAAAGCTTTTGCGAAAGTCTTAATTTTGCTCCTGTTACTTATAAAAACCGAACTATCACACAAGAGATAAAGGGGACAAACCGCTTTTTAGTTATTTTCTTTACGCTCTTGATTCTCGGGAGCCTTGGAATTCAACTATTGTTCAAACCTCTTGCATGGAGTAGCTATGGATATCTTTTCCTTATCTTGTTCTTAACCCTTTATATCATCGTTATCACCGCTCAGTATCAAAAATTGCTTTTTATCGCCAGATATATCAGCAGTTTTTCTTTAATCGTACTTTGGCTTAGCTTGGTTAGCTTTCTGCCAGGTCATTTGGCTCCTTTAATTCAGTATGGGAACATTGTCATCATTATCTTTACCGGGATATTCAGAGATACAAAGATAGTCATTCATTCCGGTTCTTTGGCACTAGTTGGATGTATTTTTGTAACCCTTTTCATAATTCCGCAATATTTAGATCCCTCTATGACAAGAATAAGTGTCCTTATCATTGTGATTATTGCAGTTACCTTAATCACCCGTGCCTTTAGAAAAAAATATATTGAATCAATAGAGCTTGAGGCGGAACTAAAGGCGTCTAATATTAAAATTAAAGAATCCGATCAGGCAAAGGGCGCCTTCATCTCTATTGCTTCTCACAACTTAAGAACGCCTTTAGTAAAATTAAATGCCTTTTTCCAAGAGCTCCAAAAGGGCTGCCTCAAAAGCAAGGAACAGAAAATGCTGTATAACGTTGCTAAAGAAGGACTTATCGACTTATCTGTGCTTAGCGAAGGCTTACTTTCAATTGCCTCAATTGAAGGGGGTACAATAAAAATTCAAAAATCATGCGTCAATCTTTCCAGACTAATCTCACGAGTAGCAGAAGATGTGAAGTTAATAGCCGGCGATCGTCATATCACAATCGAAAATAATATTAGAGTTTCAGAAGTTTTCGTAGACGGTGAAGAGACAAAGCTGAGCCAAGCAATCTATAATGTTTTAGAGAATGCTGTCAAGTACAACCGCGATAGAGGAAGAATAACGCTTAATCTCATGGTCAACGATCAAAGAAAAGAAGTAATTTTCTCCGTTACCGATACCGGTCTTGGTATTCCGGATGGGAAAAAACAATCTATTTTTACCCGCTTCTCAAAAGGAGATATTTACAAGTATGACAACAAGGGAGTTGGTCTCGGTCTTTATCTGACAAAACTGATTGTTGTGGCGCACAATGGCCGAGTCTGGTTTCATAGTAAGGAAAAAGAAGGAAGTACCTTCTATATCTCGCTTCCTCTAGCGAAAAAGAATGTCGCAAAAGAAGCTCCGATACCAACGGCTAGGGTCTAAGAGTAAAAACCCTCAGAAGAGCCTTTAAACCGCGATGTCCCTTCTTTTAAAATACATAAGCCCGATTATAGTCGTGACTAGAGTGATGGCAATGAAGACAAGTATCGACCATTCTACAAAACGTCCTTGAGAAAGAGCCATCGTCGGATTGTAGTAATAGAAAAGTGAAAAATATTTTAAAAATGAGAGACTGTCTTTTAGCCCGGCAAGAAGATTTAAAACATACATTAGAATTAATAAGCCTCCAGTTATAAAAGATGATTTGCTTTTTTCTGAAACAAAGCTGGCAAACATCACTGCAAGGCTATAAACGGAAAGGGCAAAAAGAAAACTAGCCAGGGCAAGAGCGGCAATATTTTGAAAATTATAATCAACATTATGGAGCAACGAAAAAGGGATAATTGCAAATATTGTAATAAGAGAAAATAAAATAAATATCCCCAAACCAGTGGAATACCTCAGTAGAAAGAGCTTAGCTCGAGAGATTGGCTGGCTCAAAAGAATTTCAATTGTTCCCTTTTCAACTTCACCGGCAATAAAATAATTCGCCAAACTAATCCCCATGATAATCACTAAAATCGGCCAGATAAAGTTGAACATTTCCATTGCTAAATAAGGCGCAATGTCTGTAAAGACTAAGGACGCTTTATCAATGTTAAAAGCCTTAAAAAAAGTATCGGGATAAGTCTCCATCAGCTTGGTTAGCTCCGCTCCTTGTTTTTGAATAGCCGGAAAAAGAGCAATGTACATCTCCAAGAAGACTAGCGAAGCAACAGTAAAAATTGAAAAAGAGAACTTTTTATCTTTTAAGACCCTCGACACCAAACCCATCATTATTTTTTTCTCCCGTAAAATTTTAGAAAAACTTCTTCAAGATTGACACGCGTAATCCCGATATCACTAATTTCATGTTGAGAAATTACCTTAAGAATTGGATTGATATCTCCCGAAACCTTCAATTTCAGACCGTCACCTGCTTCTTGAATTTCTTCCACTCCTGCAATTTTAAAATTAGCTTTGGCAGTCTTTTCCTTAACTTTAACCATTACTTCATACATTTTTATTTCTGCCAAATTCGAGATTGTTTCAATTGCGATTATCTTACCTTCCTTTATAACCCCGGCCCGATCACAAATCCTTTCGACTTCCGAAAGATTGTGAGAAGATAAAAAAATTGTTGTCCCCTGTTTTTTTAATTCCAACAAAATCTTATAAATTTCATTCTGAAGTAAGGGATCAAGGCCAATGGTCGGCTCATCCATTATTAAAAGCTCGGGCTCATTCATAAGCGCCAAGATTAGTCCAAGTTTTTGCTTATTACCGCTTGAAAGATTACGAAACTTTATATCCTGGTTAAGCTTCAACCTTTCGGTTAGCACAGTACTGAATTTGGATTTCCCCCTGAGGCTTTCTACAAACTCAATATGCTCTCTTCCTGTCCATTTATCATAAAGCCTTACGTTTCCGGGCAAAAAACCAATCTTGCTCTTTAAAAAAACACTCTCCAGGTGGGAATCTTTTCCGAAAATGTTAATGCTACCGCTGGTCGGTCTAATAAAGTCCATCAAGCACCTTATGGTTGTCGTTTTCCCGGCGCCATTCTCTCCTAAAAACCCAAATATCTCCCCTTTCGACACGACAAGAGAGACATCTTTAACCGCTTGAACCGAACCAAACCTCTTTTCAAGATTTTTTATCTCAATTACGTTTTTCATTTTTCCCGCTATATAACCCTTCTATCTCGTGACGGTAAGTCGACAGGATAATGTGCCGTCTAAGTTTTAGCGTTGGAGTTAATTGTCCGTTCTCAACGGTAAAAGCTTCAGGAATAATCGCAAATTTATGGACTCTTTGATAGGGCGCCAAAATTTCAAGACTCTTCGTCACTTCCGCATTAAGAAGTTCTCTCGCTTCTTGGCTATTGATAAGCTTATTCCGATTATTAACGCCAAGCCTTTCTTTCAAGTTTTCATATTGCGGAACAATCAGAGCCGTAATGTGCTTTCTTCCTTCACCAATAACCATTGCCTGATCAATGAAATTACTTGCCTCAAGCATTTCCTCAATCGGAATCGGGGCGATTTTCTTACCCGTTGAAAGAACTACTAGCTCTTTTTTTCGACCGTTTATTACCAGACGATTCTTGTCATTAACACAACCCAAATCTCCCGTTTTAAACCAGCCATCTTTAAAAGCCTGCTTGTTATGCCTTTCGTCCATATAGCCCGGAAAAATCCCCGGCCCCTTAACCAGTACTTCACCTTCGTCAGAAATCTTAACTTCCGTATCGACAACTGGCTTCCCCACCGTCCCAAACTGATAATCGTCTTGACGATTTACGCACACAACCGGAGAACATTCTGTCAAACCGTAGCCCTCCAAAATAAGAAAGCCAACTTTTTCAAAAAATTCGCCCACTTTAGATGAAAGTGGCGCCCCGCCCGAAACAAATAGTCGAATATTATCACCAAATTGGGCTCTAATTTTCGCGTAAACAAGCCGGTCAAAAAGGCCGTGAAGCCGACTATTGGCTCTAATTGAAAAAGCTAATTTAAAAATAAACTTAGTTAGAAAATTTGAAGAGGCCTTTTCCCATATTTTCTCATAAATTTTATCGAACAATCGGGGTACAGCAATAACAATTGTTGGTTTACTCTTTCTTATCTCAGCGGAAATATTGGCAAGATCACAAGTATAGCTAATACAGGCGCCGGCATAAAAAGGAATATAGTACCCGGCGGTTCTCTCAAAAACATGAGAAAGCGGCAAGATTGAAAAGAACAAATCCTTTTGATAAATCGGAATAGCCTCATTAACGCTAATTATGTTAGATATGAAATTCTTATGGGTTAACTTTACGCCTTTAAAATGTCCTGTCGTTCCGGATGTATAAATAATACTGGCCAGATCATCTGGCTCAGGAAAGGGTGATAATTTTGTAAGATCGGTTTTTTTCTCTTTTATGATTTCTTGAAAATTAACAGTTCCTTTTTCCAAATTTTCAAATGAAATAACTGTCGGTAGTTTTTTATTTTTCAAAATTTTAACTTTTTCAAAAACTTCTGTCCCGGAAACGAAAATAACCTTCGGCTCAATTTCAAAAATAATATCCACTAATTGGTGAGCCGAGAGAACTTCATGAACAGGAACGCTTATTCCTCCCAGAAAGCTGACTGACAGTTCGGAGATAATCCACTCAGGACGATTTTCGGAAATAATAACAGCCCGGTCATCTTTTTGAAAACCGATTTCCCTTAAATAATTAGCACTCGAAGAAATAAGAGTTCCAAGATCACGGTAGGTTAGCTTCTCAAAGTGATGACCCCTTTTATATTTAATTGCTTGATTATCCGGAAAAGTCTTAACAGAATTAAGAAACAGTTCCGGAATACAAGTTGGATGTCCTAATTTCTTTTCCATGTTTATATTTTAGCCTAAGTATAACACAAGGACAATTGAATTTGACAAAAAATAGCGGTAACCATAGAATGAATAAAAGGGAAATTTGGCCATGGTACAAAAAATACTTTTGGCAGAAGACGATATTCAGCTGATCGATATGTATCGACGGAAGTTTGAGTTGGAAGGCTTTGAGGTTTTTGTCGCTGAAGACGGCCGAAAGGCCCTGGACCTACTGGCAACCTTTGTCCCGGATTTGATTCTTCTGGATATCATGATGCCAAAGCTAAATGGTTTAGAAGTTTTGAGACAAATAAGACAGAACCCTTTAAAAAAAGATTTATTGGTAGTAATACTGACAAATCTTGGTAATGAATCTACGGCTGAAGAAATCTATAAACTAGGCGCAACTGACTATATTGTCAAAGCAGATATGACCCCGCTAGAAGTTGTGAACCGGGTCAAGGAGATTTTAGATAGTCCAAAATAAAAAGAGACCGAGGTCTCTTTTTAAAAATAGAAAAACTTACAAATAATTTTCAACTAATTGAAGAAGCTCTTCTTTGCTTTTCGCCCCCTTTTCCGTTTTCACTTCTTGGCCGTCTTTGAAAATAATAAAGGTGGGCACCGCTTGGATATTATATTTCTCTGAAGTTTCCGGACTGCTATTGGCTTCTAGTTTTCCGACTTTAGCCCGACCGGCCAGTTCATCTGAAACCTCAGTTACAATCGGAGCAACTACCTGACAATGAGGGCAAGTTGTAAGATAAAAATCAACTAAAAAAACGCCGGTTGAATTCTCCACCTGAGCTTCAAAGTTCTGATCATTTAGGGCTACCTCGTTTGGACCTATTTTACCGGCATCACCAATCTCATCAAAAACTTCTTCCTCAAGTATCTCTTGAGTGGTATTTGTATTTTTAACGGCTGCTTGATCCTCGTTCTTTGAAAGGAAAAAAACTAAACTGCCAAAAAGCGCTAAGACAATAACTGCGATAATTAAACCTTTACTCTTGTTTTCCATTTGTGATTCCTCATTAAATTCTTAAAAATATCTAAACAGTCAAATTCTACCTTTAATTCTTACTTTTTTCAACTAGTTCATACTAAAAAAGGATTACCTCATTCCTTATCATGGTAATCCTTTCTTAAAAGTCAGATTGTACTACTTGACGGTCATGTTCGTTTTACAAGTTGCAGTGGCCCCTGATGCACTTTTCACTTTAAGCGTATACTGAGTTGACTGGGTTGGATTAGCGCTCCAGGTTTTGTTTGGTCCTACCGCACCTGCTCCTACAAGATTTGCTTCAGTGGCGCTCTTACAGGTAAATGCT
>CAZAFQ010000036.1:0-6855 GCA_964484885.1 uncultured Candidatus Saccharibacteria bacterium
GACATTAAGGCCAAAGATTTGAAGGTGGATGCTAAAACAGGGAAAGAGGCAGTGATTACTCCTGATGCTCAAAAAGCCGCCTACGTTGTTGGCAGTATCTTAGATAATGCGATTAAATTTAATAAGAATAAGGGTAAAGTTACTATCAAATCAGATTATTCTAAATCTCGTCCAACTTTAACTATTTCTGATACTGGAGTTGGAATTTCCAAATCCGACCAAGGGAAATTATTTCAAGCCTTCTCAAGAGCAGATTCGGCTCTTAACTTTAATCAAGAAGGTATGGGACTTGATCTTTATCTAGACAAGATCATCATGGACTCCCTAGGTGGATCTATCACGCTTGATTCTCAACTGGGGAAGGGGACGACAGTTAGCCTAGCATTCTAATTATCTTCGGGAAATAGCAAGAGAACGGTATCAGAGATACCGTTCTCTTGCTGCCAAGCAGATCTGTAAGCCGGGTTCTGTCCTTCTTAAGAAGGGACAACTATCTATCTATGCGTTCGGACCCCACACTTTTAGTGCTAGCGACACTTCTGCAAAAGTAGATCTAATTTTGGGATTTGAGTCCCATTATTAGCAAATTCTGAAAAATGCAGGGCCCACCGAACTTGCACCAGATAAGGTTTTCCTATACTTAAGCGTCACCACCTAAGCTTGTGAGCTCTTACCTCACTCTTTTCACCCTTACCCCGCACATATTTGCTACCAGAAGGATATATTTAATTATAGTATTAAATATATCTTATTTAGCTCTTAAGGACAGTTACTGAATAAAAAGATCTAGTAACAAATATGTGCGGGGCGGTATTGTTTCTGTGGCACTATCTCTAGCCTTATGGCCGGTTACGTTTCGTAACTATCCTGCTATATGGTGCCCGGACTTTCCTCCCCACGCATATCTTATCCTGTAAAGGTTGATTCGTTGTTTTGAACAGGATGAAGATTGACCATGATTTTCCAATCTTCTTTTTAAAACTAGGAAAACTAATATAGTTTTCAGCATTTTCCCGTTTTTTAAAAGATAAAATATGCATGGGGCAGTTGTCCAATCTGCTCAGCTTTATTACTATATCATATTAATAAAAAAAATCAAGATGTGTAGCTTGATTTTTTTATTAATCTTGGCAGAAAATTTAACGGCAGTCAGACATCCTTAATAATGGCGATAGCTCCTAGTAATGTCTGGAATTATTTTCTTAAAGTGTTTTATTTGCATTGGAAGAGAGGAATTATTTATTTTTCCTCAATAATTTTTTTGAACACCGAAGGCTCTGTTGCGGCAAGGTCAGCTAAAATTTTTCGATTAAGTTCGATCTTATTATCTCTAAACTTTTTCATTAGTTCAGAATATCGAATACCATTTTCTCTGCAGGCAGCGGAAATCCTAACAATCCAAAGTGCACGAAAATCACGCTTCTTCGCTCGACGATCTCGATATTGATAAGAAAAAGATTTTAATAGGGCTTCTTTCGCCTTTTTGATACTCGAGGTTCGGCTATGACTCATCCCTTTGGTAGCAGTCATTATCTTTTTATGCTTTCTCTTGTTGACGGTTCCTCTTTTGACTCTCATTTCATACTCCTAGCATTTTCTTAATACTTCTGACATCACTCTTGGAAATCTCGGTGCTTTTACTGTACTTTCTTTTTCTATCCGAAGTTTTCTTTTCAAGCAAATGCCGACCGAAAGCTTTTCCTCTTCCGATTTTACCATTTTTAGTAATTTTAAATCTTTTTGATGCTCCGCTGTGGGTTTTCATTTTTGGCATTCTTGCCCATCCTTTCACACTATTTATTAGGGGAGAGGGTAATAGATATTTCTCTTCCCGAAAAAGATATTTCAGTATCAACCTTAGCAATGTCTTCCAGCCGGGTGATAAAATTTCTTAAGACTTTTTCTCCTAAATCTTTGTGGGTGATTTCTCTGCCCTTAAAAAAGAGTGAAAGCTTGACTTTATCATTTTCTCCCAGGAATTTTCTGGCCTGCTTTTCTTTTGTTGCAAGATCGTGCTCTCCAATTTTTGCACTTAATCTGATAACCTTGACCTCGACATTTTTCTGTTTCTTCTTTTGACTTTGTTCTTGCTTTTGCTGCTCATATTTGAATTTTCCCCAATCTAGGATTTTGCAGATTGGAGGATTGACACCAGGAGATATTTCTACCAGATCTAGACTTGCATCGCGGGCGACTTGAAGCGCTTTCGAGGGTGGCATAATTCCGATTTGCTTGCCATCACTACCGATTAATCTGATTTCAGAGGCTCGGATCTGTTCATTAACCCTGTGTCTAATTGAAATATAAGCTCCTTACTTTTAAGCTTGCATAATCATAGCAAAAAAAGCCTCTTTTGTCAATTGAGGCTTCTTTCTTAAAATTTTCGTTTTTTTGAGACGATAACTTTGAGTTTTTGGTTTGCAACTTCACAAATAATTGGGGTCTTACCACAAACTAGACCGTCTATTGCAACATCTGCTGGTTTGGGAGTTTTGATAAGGACTCTTTTTGTTCGAAAAAGAGAAAAGCTTAGTTTTTTCTTTTCATCTAAGTTGCGAGTATTCAAAAGGTATTTCAAGGTTTTCCCATAAGGCATTTTTGCTAAAATTATGACGTCCAGCTTATTGTCTTGAGGCAAATTGCCATGTTTTAAAAAGTTTACGAATTGACCATTAGAAACCTGGATGTTGAAAAAATCTGTTTCTACAGAATATTTATCATCAAAAAACAAAGTTGCGTTTTGACTTTTATATTTTGTGGCCCAGGAAAAAGCTTTTTGAAACGATTTTATTTTTTGAAAAACGTTTTGGTCGTCATATCTGAGACCGGAAGACTCGGCTTCAAAGCCGATGTTTACCGAAGTTACAAAAAATTTCTTACCAATTTTCCCTAAATCAACCTCTTCGATTTTTCGAGCGGCCAAGATAGTGCAAGCGGCTTGCCAGTCATTTATCCCTAGAGTTTTGGCGAGTTCATTTGAATTACCAATCGGGATAATCCCGAGAGCAACATTCGTATTAGTTAAACCGTTGATGACTTCATTGATTGTTCCATCTCCGCCGACAGCCACAATTGTCTTAAAGCCCTTTTCGATTCCCAGTCTAGCAAGCTTTGTAACATCTCCTTCGCCGATACTCTTTACAAATTCACCAGCGATGCCAAGCTCTTTTAATCTTGACTTCAGTCTATCCTGTATTTTATTGATACGACCGCCGCCAGCAGCCGGATTCAGAATATAATAATACATAAGGAAAAGCCTATTTCTTTTTCTTTTTTTCTTCTAGGGGTTGGCTCTCTTCTGTTTCTAGAATTGGCTCCAACTCAGACTCATATTTTGGCTCAACCATAGCACATTTTCCGGTGAAGATGGCACCAGGAGAGACAACTAAAATAGAGGCGGCGATATCACCAAATACTTTTCCGGTTTCGGATATCTCTAGCTTATCTTTCGCTTCGATATTACCCTGGACAATGCCTGAAATTTCAATGTCCTTCGCTTTTATATTGGCGAGAATATTAGCATTCGGGCCAATGAAAACTCCCGATTTCGTTTTAATGTCTCCGGCAACATGACCATCAATAGTAATATCACCATTACTAATCAGATTGCCCTTTAGTTTTACTGAAGTTCCGACTATTGTTTCTGCTGAATTTCCTTCCTCTAAATGCAGTTCGTCTTTTTTTTCGAACATAAAAGTCTCCTATGTTATCTTTTTTAATACTTGCTGCTCTTCTTCACTAAGATTGTAATTTGATTTACCTTCTTTAATCTGTTTGGAATAAACCCGGGTGCCTTCGCGGCTATGTATGCTGGTAATGACTACGCCATTATTTTTAAAATCAAGCAGAATGACGGAAAAACTCTGGTTTCCTCCAGTATCATTGTTTCCAAAGGGGTTATACCTAGAAAATCCTATTTTTTGGATACTCTTTTGAGATAAAATAGATAATTTTTTGAACTCCTTCTCAAGCCTTTCCGCATATTCTTCAACATTTTTCACTTGTTTGAGTTGTGTTTTTAGAAGTTTGTAGAGATCGCCTTTATCAGAATGGAAGACTTCCTTAAGCTTCTTGGTAAGTTTATATTGCTTATAGCTCAAAAACAGAGACCAAAAGAACAGAACAAAAACCACTCCCAGTAAAATAAGATTTATGGTATCCATGCTACTCCAATTTTTATCATTATATTAGCAGATGTCAAAAGTATTCAAGGCTTTTAAGTTAATTTTGGATGTAGGATGATCTTTTTGTAATGATTATATCTAGCATGTAAGGCTAAGATTTTATCATCAGCCCTTACTGATATATAGGATGGATCCATGAGCATTATGATTTTTTAGGAGATTAATATGGTGCTTAAGTTTCCTGGCGTTGTTAAAACATATTCAAATATTCACCAATGGCTTTAACGCGATAGGGGCTAAACGTTTTCTAGATAGCAACGATGGAATTATGAATTATTTTCTTCCTCCTTGGAAGCCCCATAAGATTAGCCAGGGCTTTCTCCTACTTAGGGGGAGATTGGCCCAAAGGAAATTGGTAGTTAGGAGACAAAAAGAGAGCTTGAAGATGTTTGCCCAGTGTTGGGTAAAAGTTAATGACTAAAAACTCTTCTTCGTTTATAATTACACAAGGAAAGAGTTCAATAATGGCAAAGAAAAAAAGAAAAACTAGAAAAGAAAAAGCGACCACTACTCATCATCTGGAGCACTTGAAAAAGCGTGGAATTCAGGCTAGACAGACAAAGAAACCCTCGATTGAAAGTGTCTCAAGCGTCGATTTTGTTGAAAATAAAATTGCAAGACAAGAAGTCTTCAAAACAGTGAGTTTTGCCGGTGTCTTCTTGATGATTCTGATTGTGATCTATTTTTTAGCAGTTAGAACAGAAGTTTTTGAGCCGATATTGGAGTTATTTGGTGCTGGCGGACTGTACTAAGCCAATTGATATTGTGGGGTTTTAGTAGCGTGATTTTTACTGATACATTCCGATGCTTCCAAACAGGTAATAGTGTGGAATCTTTTAAAATTTTAGAATAGGAGCAAGCAGATAGATACAATTAATCTATTGCTGTTTTATAATCTTTCACCTCTAGCGTCTGACTTGTAAAGAAGTATTGATATGAAGATCGAGGCGATCCAAAGTTCGACCGGAAAGCTTCTTACTATTTTTAAGAATTTAGCTAGTAATACAAATGCAAGCTTTAACAAGATTATTAGGGACGAATTCCGCCGGCTGTCTTAAGCTTTAAAGAGGGTAAAAACATAACCAAGGCTTTTGCCAAGAATGTTTTATATCTTTTATATAAGATAAAAGTATTTGTTAAAATGACAAGCAAGCGGTTGGGGAAAATCTGAGGTTATTAAAATTATAAATGATATGTTTTTGCAGTCCTGGCACGGTTAATGGTCTGACGGTGAGCAAGGTGCTCCAGGTCATCATTAATTGACGGTAAGGTAATGGAGCTGTCATATCTTCTTTGCAGCGCCAGCAAGATTAATTGATCTGCAAAATGAGGATTTTTTGGCAAGACAGGGCCATGAAGATATGTCCCGAAGGCATTTTTCTCAACCGCTCCTTCAAAGCTATGATCGGCTTTGTTGCCGTAACCGATAAGAACATTACCAAGAGGTTTGGAACTTTCTAAGTAAGTAAGACCACTGTGGTTTTCAAACCCGACTAAAGTTGTTAACTTAACGTTTTGCTCATAGTATTTGTTTTTTAAGGCCCATTTTTCTGCTAATCCGGTAATATCTACAACAATATTTCCGATACACCTTTGCTGGCCGGCGACGGTGTAAGCATCAAATACTGAAATCCCTTCGAGGATTTCACCAGTTGTGGTTTTAAAGTATTTGCCGAAGAGTTGGAATCCACCGCAAATCGTTAGAGCCGCCATTCCTTTATTAATCTCGGTTTTTATGGCTTCTTGTCTGCTTAGGAGGTCATTCACAACTGCTTTTTGACCTCGGTCTTGGCCTCCACCCATAAAAATAAGATCAGCCTTTTTAAAATCGACCCGATCATTTCTTTTGACATTGACAATTTCAATTTTGATATTGCGCCATTCACAGCGCTTCTTTAATGTAAGAACATTTCCGTGATCGCCATAGAGATTCATTATGCCAGGATACAGGTGGAAAATAGTAAGTTTAAGCATGGCGGGTCATAATTCTTTGACGCTTCTTCTTATCAACAAGATTGAGCGGAAGGGTAAAGCCAGAAACATTTCCGATTTTTCCCCCATCTTCAAAAAATATTTCTCCTCCATGAGATTCAATAATTTTTCTTGCTAAATATACATTTAAACCAATTTTATCAAGTTCCTCTTTTCTGATTTTTTTAGCTTTAGTTTTAATAATCTTATTTAGCTCTTTTGTGATTACTCCGGGACCTTCATCTCGTACCTTGACAACAGCTTGATCATTTTCTTTTGAAACAGTTACTTTTACCTGACCTCCTTTTAAGCTGTGGTTAATTGCATTTTCAACAAAAATTGAAAGGACAATTTTTATCTTTTCCTTATCTAGGAGGAAATTTGGAATTTGTTTTTCAGATTTAACACGAAGCTTTAAATTCTTTGCCCAAGCATTGGGCAGAAATGACTCGACCTCGCTTTTAACTAAGCTTTGGAAATCTGCAATTTCAGTCCGGAGCTTCAACGGTATATTTTGTTCGAATTTTAAAGAGTCGACAACATCATCAATGACAGTGCTTAGTCGCCTGGTTCCTAAATCAATTTCGGTTAAAGGTGGCTGTAAGTTTTTTCCTACCGTTCCAAAGTCGCCGTCCTGAATCATTGCCATGTTACCCTTAATAGCAGTCAAAGGCGTTTTTAACTGGTGTGAGGCAATGTC
>CAZAFQ010000037.1:0-6653 GCA_964484885.1 uncultured Candidatus Saccharibacteria bacterium
CAAGGGTTGGGCTGTTCGCCCATTAAAGCGGTACGCGAGCTGGGTTCAGAACGTAAATTACATTGCGTTCTACTACAGTAATGTAGTAAAATAAATTTGGCTGAAATCGGTGAAACCCTCCTTACTTTACGAACTAGTAAGAGGGCAATACCGAGGGAAGACAGATTTGAGTAAACAACTTCTTGCTTATATTTCCGGTTTTTTAGATGGAGATGGGTGTATTATGGCGCAACTAGTATATCGTAAAGATTATTCTTTGGGATATCAGATACGCTTAAGCATAGTTTTCTATCAAAAAGAAAAACATATCAAATTTCTTGAATATCTGAAAGATCAATTAAAATATGGATACATCAGAATAAGAAAAGATGGTATGGCTGAATATACTATTGTTGGTCATGATGAGGTGAGAGCTATTTTAGAACAACTCTTGCCCTATCTAAAACTTAAACAAGAACTTGCCAGATTGGCAATCAAGATCTCCAAGGTTTCTAAAAAACCAAACAGAGAGGAGTTGTTGAGATATGCAAAGCTAGTTGATCAATCAGCTGGTTATAATTACTCAAAAAAGAGAAAAATTACCAGCAAAACGCTAGAAGCATATCTTGAAAGTAAATCTGTCCCCGTAACGACTGATCTCGAAAGAGAGAGATAGCGTAATCATATCCAAATCAGGATAAATTAAAACGCTATAAAACGCCAATTCCTACTCCTTAACCTTAGGAAAGAGGATAAAGATATAGTCTGTGCCACAAGAAATTGTGGAATATCATGCGTGAGACAGTTCGGTCCCTATCTGTCGTGGGCGTTGAAACTTGAAGAGGAGCTATCCCTAGTACGAGAGGACCGGGATGGACCGACCTATGGTGTGCCAGTTGTTCTTCCAAGAGCATTGCTGGGTAGCTATGTCGGGCACGGATAAGCACTGAAAGCATATAAGTGCGAAGCCAACCTCAAGATTAGGTTTCGTTATTAGACCCCTTATAGATGATGAGGTTGATAGGCTCTAGGTGTAAGGCCAGTAATGGTCTCAGCTGAGGAGTACTAATAGGTCGATGACTTAATTAATTCACTCTCTTTTGGGAGTAAACCTATTTGAATTTTTTTTGACCAGTAATTAGAAACTGGCTTTGCCAGTTTTGTAATTTGTTATTTGGATTGGGGCAGAGAAAATCTGCTCTAATCCATGTTTTTGAAAGCAGTTTTCCCGGTATTTTTTGCGAAAGGGTCACACCCGTTTCCATCCCGAACACGGAAGTTAAGCCTTTTAGCGGCGATGATACTTGGGCCAACCATGTCCTGGGAAAGTAGCTCAATGCCGGGTAAATTGCTTTCAATTTTTCCTGTTTCATTTCTTATATTCTTAAGAAGAAGCCCTTATTTGGGTCTTTTTTTGCTTTCAAAATTGCTTATAATTAGTATCAAGAGAGCTATTTTTGTCTTGACCAAACAATCTACTTATGTTATAATTTAAAAATCTTTTAAAGGAGATCCAAATGGATTTTGTGGGATATTTAACTTCAGCCGGCATCGATGAGTCAATGGTTTTTTTACTGCTGGCTATCCCCTATATTTCGTTTATTATTGGCTTTTTTAGGCAATTTCTTGGTATTAAAACCTTCGGAATGTATGAGCCCCTGGTAATCGCCTTTGCCTTATATGCAATTTCTCCGAGCTTTGTAACTGGCCTAAAATACGGAATTCCGATTTTGATTGTAGCTTGGATAGCTAGTGAGGTAATGAGGAGGCTTCTCAACAAGAGAAGACTTCATTTTATCTCAAAAGTTTCATTTAAGCTTTCCATTGCTTCTTTGCTCATGTTGGGTCTTTTGGCGCTGGCAGCCTTCTTGAATAAAGCCGGTTTTTTTGGCATCAATCCGCTCGCTATTGTGATTATCCTCACCCTCGTTGAATCTATCAGTCTGTTTCAAGTTAAAAGAGGCGATCCGTATACTAATCTTGTCACGATTGAAACGCTCATCGTATCGCTGATTTCTTACTTTGTTCTCACCAGCTCAACAATACGGGATTTCGTTCTTCAAAATTATTATTTTGTTATTGTTCCGATTGTCGCCAACTTCATTGTCGGCCGTTGGCGGGGACTCAGGCTATCGGAATTTATAAGATTTAGAAACATTTTAAAGAATGACTAGTATGTTTACTTTTCTCAGAAACAGAAAAGAGATTTTGGGAATCAATGACCGTTATTTTTCCTATCAATTCTACAATAGGGGAAAAAGAAAAATAGCTGATGACAAGCTTTTAACCAAAAAGATTCTAGAAAAGAATGATGTGGCCGTACCTGAGCTATATGGGACAATTAAAAACTTCCGGCAACTGGAGAAATTTAATTTTGAAAAACTTCCCAATAGCTTTGTTTTGAAGCCATCTAGGGGCCTGAAAGGAGCCGGAATTAATCTTTATTATAATCGGGCGAAGGATGGCAGTTGGATTCTTGCAGACAGGTCAAAGCACAGTATTGATGATATTAAAATTCATATTACTAATATCTTAGAGGGTCAATTTTCTTCCGGAATTAATCCTGATCCGGATGTGGCTATTTTTGAAGAGAGGGTAAAGATGCATAATTCATTTAAGCTATATTCTTATCGGGGGATTCCGGACATTAGAGTTATTACATATAATCTCGTTCCGATAATGGCAATGTTGAGATTGCCGACCCAGGAGTCAGAAGGCAAGGCGAATATATCAAGAGGGGCAATCGGAGTTGGTATTGATATGTCTCGGGGTGTAACAACGACTGCTATTAAAAATGGCAGACCGATAGAAAGCGTTCCCGGAACAAATTTAAGATTATCAGGAATAAAAATTCCTTATTGGAACCGAATCTTGAGGCTGTCGAGCCAGTGTCAGCAAATTACAAAATTAAATTACTTAGGAGTGGATATAATTATTGACAGAGATAAGGGACCGATGATAGTTGAGTTAAATGCGAGACCCGGTCTAGGGATTCAGCTTGCAAATGAAACAGGCTTGAAAGAAAGGTTAAGTAGAGTTGAAAATCTGAAGAACATAACGACTGAAAGAGCGGTAAGACTTTCAAAGGATCTTTTCGGAGGTGAAATAGACGAAGAAATTGAAAATATTTCCGGTCGAGAAGTAATTGGCCTTTTTGAAGAAATTACGCTATTTGGTAAAAATGAAAAGGAAATAAAAGTAAAATGTAAGGTCGACACTGGAGCAGAGTCCTCTTCCATTGACCGTAAGATAGCCATAGACTTAGGATACGAAGAAGTAATTGATTTTTTTGAAAAGATAAAAAAAGAAAACATAGGTTTAGATTTGATGGATGAGTATGATGCGGGTAAATTCGATCACCCGGAGATACTCTCCGTAGATAGGGTAAAAAGCGCGACAGGGGTTGATTTTCGGATCAAAATAGAGTTGAAAGCACAATTGAAAGAGAGACGCTTCAAGATCAAGATTAATATTGCAGATAGAAGTAACTTATCCTATCCGATGCTTTTGGGGAAAAGGGATTTGGGCGAATTCTTAATTGACGTAACTAGGATTTAGAATGAAAATTACAATTGTTTCACTTAAATCTACTCAAAATGATAAGGATCTTATTTTTGAAGGGAAAAAAAGAGGGCATGATTGTGAAATAACCAATGTAGGGACGGATATTTTAAACAATCCTGAGAAATATAATTTTGGGGACGTTGTGATTTGGCGATCAAGCAGAATCTGTCAGCCTTGGGCAAAGGCATCCATTATAAATTTGATTAGTAAAGATAGGGTAGTCATTAACAGAACTTATAGAACCAAGCCACTTGTTGGTTCAAAATATTTTCAGCAAAAGATGGTAGAGCGCTACACTGATATAAAAACCATTAACACTTATGTTTTTGAATCAGAAAAATACTTGCTAGAAGCGATTAGGTCAGGAAAAATAAATTTTCCTTTTATCGCAAAACCGAATATCGGAGCAAAAGGCGAAGGGATTTTCTTAATCAAAGATCAAAAAGACATAAGTTTCATAAATAAAAAGCTGAATAAATATATTTTTCAAGACTATATAAATAACGACGGTGATTATAGAATATTTTTGGTAGGTAACCGACCTCTGGGAGTAATTAAAAGAATAGCTCAAAAGAATAATTTCCTTAATAATATTTCGAAGGGCGGCATGGCTAAGAATTTAGATGATAAGATTCTTGTTAAATATTTGGAGGAAAAGAGTCCAGAGTTAACACGACTTTTTGATCTGGATATTTCAGGAATTGATTTTATTAAAGATAAAAAAACCGGTGAAATTTATTTTATGGAGCTTAACACAGTTCCTCAATGGCAAGGATTTCAAGAAGCAACGGGGTTGAATGTGGCAAGAGAAATTATTAAATATTGCGAAAAACAATTAGAGAAATTAAGCACTTGAAGGAAGGGTAATATGGCGCGAAGCAACCAGAAATCTCAAAGACTTTTGATAATTTCAAAAGAAACTAATCTTTATGTAATCAAACGCCTTAAAAGTGCCGGTAAGAAAGATTTTGATAAGGTAGATGTTTTAAGATACCGTGATATCAAAATTTCAAACACAGAAAAAGAAGTTGTGACGATAGCGGGTAAGCCTTTATCTTATTACACGCACATTATCTCCCGAGTTGCAGACAAGCACTATATGCTGCGTTATTTTCTCGCACTTGAAGCTAAGAGGCTTAACATCAGGATGCTGAATCGTGAAGCAATTATCCAAATGCCTATTTATAATAAAGCCTACCAGTTATACAAGTTTTCAATTTCCGGGATTCCTCTCCCGAAAACAGAGTTTTCATACAAAAAGGAACTAATTACCATTAAGCCGCCTCTGTTAAAAAAAAGGATCGATGGGCGGCTTAGCCGAGGGATTAAAAAGATCGAGGGATTAGGCGATAATTCCCATTCGGACTTTCAAGAAAGTATTTTCCAAAGTTTTTTGGTTAATGATTTTGATTATAGGATTTTAATTATGGACGGGAAGCTTATTGGAGCAGTAGAGAGAAGTTCCAGATATTCTGATAACAAAACTGAAAGCAGAGCTTGTGATATTTCGGAAGATTCACTCGAGGTTAAACTTGCAAAAAAAGTAGCTCTTTGTATGAATTTAGAATATGTCGGAGTTGATGTCATGAAAGCAGGGAGGGAAGCTTTTGTTTTGGAAGCGAATATTGATGCCGGGATCAAGGGATTCGAAAGAGTGACTAAAAAGGATTTAGCTTCAATGATAATCCAGCAGGTGCTAGATGAAAAATGATCCCGCCCAGGTAGCCGAAAAAATTAAAAACTACTTTGATAGTCATTTTTTTCTTCTTACATTGGAGAGACAGCATCAGTATTGTTCCAGGATGTATCGAGTTACCGGAGAAGACTCTTATTTGCAAGCAATAAAAAATTATCTTTACTATCTGGATAGTAAGCTAAAATTTTATTCTTTTATCTTAGAATCAGGCAGAGAGCGAGAGGAGGGTTTGGAAATTTTGAAAAACCAAGAAAAAACTTCTTGGTATGTAAAAATGAATCGTAATCAAATATATTATCAATTTCCGGAATTTAAATTTTACCAAGCAATGTTGAGGACGGCATATTGGATTTTCAGCTACCAAGCCGAAGAGCTAACCGGGAGTAGAGAGTATATAAAAATTATTTCTCATTTAAGAAAAATTAATTTTAAAAAATACCTTTTAGATAAGAGCGTAATTACGCTAGACCCCTCACAAAATACTAATTATGTTTTTTGGCTTAATGAAATGGGAATTGTTGATATAATAGAAAAATTTCAAGAGTTATTATTGGAAGTCTTCCCAATCAAGAAAGTTCAAGTGTCTTCTTTAGATTTTCATAATCAAATTTATGGATATACTCACTTGATTATCGCCAAGTCAAATTTTTACCAGAAATTTGTTGATTCGGAGTCGCACGTCGATATTATTAATTTTCTTTCAAAAAATATCAAGAAAATTACGGAAAACGGAAGCATAGACATGATCGCTGAAGTTGGTGTTGCTCTTAGACTCTTGAATCAAAAAGGGGAAATCATGGAAAAAATTTCACGGCAACTTCTGAAAGAATTTAATGGTCAATACATAGAATACAAAAACTATAAGGGTCTCAATAGATTGCAGCATCCGAACATGCTGGCTATAATTTTTTTTAAATCAATCTCCAAACTATATCCCGGACCAACGATTAAAAATATCTACCGATAATAGTGATTTAAACACTCTCCTAAAAAACTCCAAACTTTTTATGGAGTTTTTTAAGTTTTAACCAATGAAAGTAATCTCTACTCATTTTAAGATTAGCTTATCAAGGTTGATGGGAATTTATCTTTAAGAGAGAAGGAGGTGGAGATAATGGCAGGTACAAGAAAAGGCGGGCTATCCGCTGCAAAAACAAATAAAGAACGTTATGGCAGAGATTTCTATGAGAGAATCGGCCGAATTGGCGGGAGAAGAAGTACCACAGGCGGATTCGCCGCGAATCCGGAACTAGCAAAGATTGCCGGACGTAAAGGCGGTAAGGCGAGTGCGGAAAAAAGACGGAAAAGATAAGCGGAGGAAAAAATGAAAAAATTCGAGAGAAAATTAGGAGTTAGCGCTAACTGGTTTAAAACCACTAATTCACCCAAGACATTTTACCTTGAGCTTTTATCG
>CAZAFQ010000038.1:0-6624 GCA_964484885.1 uncultured Candidatus Saccharibacteria bacterium
CCGAAATTTCATTGGGTGTTTGTCCAAGAAATAAGAATTATTTTTTGTCAGGCTTCATAATCGGAAATGTGATGATTTCTCGCAAAGTATTAGAATTAGTCAGAAGCATCGTGATTCTTTCAATGCCAATTCCATTTCCGGCAACCGGGGGCATCCCGTATTCCATTGCTTCTAAAAAATTATGATCAACCCGAAAGGCCTCCTCATCTCCTTCCTTTAATAACCTCGCCTGCTCTTCAAACCTTATCTTTTGTTCAATTGGATCATTCAGCTCCGAATAGGCATTGAAAATTTCTTGACCATATACCAGAAGCTGCATCCTTTGGGAACTGTCAACATCCTCTTCGCTCCTTTTTGCCAAAGGTGACACATCTACCGGATGATCAATAAGAAAGGTCGGCTGAATCAGATTATTTCTTACTTTATCCTTATAATAATCATCAATCAGTTTTCCTCTTCCAGCCTTTGGATCTACCTCAAAACCTCGAGATGTCAATTCCTTGGCCAGCTCATCCTTACTAAGGTATTTTTCGATATCAAGTTCAGCATATTTTTTCATCGCATCTTTAAAGGTAATGACCTTAAAAGGTGGCTTGAAGTTGATTATTTCTCCCTGGTAATTAAGTTTGTAGCTTCCGTTTATTGCCTTTACCATTTTGGACATCAATTCTTCCGTTATTGTCATTTGATCTTTGTAATCAGCATATGCCCAGTAAAATTCACAATTCAAAAATTCAGGATTATGGGTCCAATCAACTCCCTCGTTTCTAAAAGCATATCCGATTTCAAAAGTTTTTTCGAAACTCCCGATAGTTAACATTTTTTGCCACAATTCGCCAATACAAATTCTCAAGTACATATCTAACTCATAAGCCGTTAAATGAGTTTTAAATGGTTTGGCAGCAGCTCCTGACGGCACTATTTCTAATACGGGAGTAAAGACTTCTATAAATCCTTTTTCAGTCAAAAAATTTCGGATAAAAGATACTATCTTTGATTTTGTGATAATTTTATTTTTGATTTCTGTGTTTGTAAGAAAATCAAGGTATCTTTTGCGATATCTTGTTTCAATATCTTTAAGTCCATGCCATTTTTCAGGTTGTGGTCGAGTTGCTTTGGCGAGGAGTCTCCATGAAGTGACTTCAATAGTTTCTTCTCCGGCTTTTGTTTTAAAAACTTTACCTTCAACTTCCGTAAAGTCACCCAGATCCAGAAATTTTAGTAAATCATAAGAATCGGTCAAATTGTCATATCTGAAGAATAGCTGGCAAATACCACTGTCATCTTTTAAATTTGCAAACAAAATTTTGCCGTGACTCCTCATTGACATAAGGCGCCCAACCACTTTTACCGTCGTCCCTTCTAATTTTGAAAATGACTTTTTAACATCATCGCAAAAATGAGTTCTTTTGCCCTTGGCAGGATAAGGATTGATACCGGCTTTTTTTAAGTCTTTAAGATTCTCTAAACGTTGCTTGATAAAAATATCTTCACTCATAGCATAATTATATCAGTTAACTTCTTACAGTAAACAAAAGCTTTGATTTATTAACTTAAGAAATTTTTTTTATAGTATAAATGATTTTGCCGGCAGGAACATTTACTTCTACCGCGTCACCCGGTTTTCTCCCCAGCAAGGCTTGTCCTATTGGCGATTCATTAGAGATTAGTCCCTGCTCTGGATCGGCCTCATATGATCCGACAATTTGAAATTCTACTTCTCCGCTGTCCAGGCTCACCAGTACTCTATCTCCTACTTGAACAAAAGTTTTATTGTTTTTTTGATCTTCGATAATTTTTGCATTTTTCAAAATGTGTTCAATTTCCGAAATCCGCCCTTCGACAAAAGCTTGTTCATCTTTGGCATCTGCATATTCGCTATTCTCGCTTAAATCACCAAACTCGCGAGCTGCCTTAATCCTTGCGGCGACACCTCTTCTTTTCTTCTTTAGTTCATCAAGCTCTTTTGCTAGTCTTTCTGATCCTTTTTTTGTAATAAAAATATCTTTTTCCATTTCCTAATTCCTTTCTTTAGTGTCATTAGTGAGAGAAAAAAATAAGAGATATCTCTCTTTTTATCTAAAATTTTTACTTTTGGCAATTGAAGTTAATAAATTATAGTTTGAGGTTTTGATTGTGTCAACAATTATAATCCAAAGCTTCTTTGAAATAATTCGACAGCTCTTTCACCTCAATTCGTACTTGGCTCATTGTGTCTCGATCTCTTATGGTTACCGTGTTTTTTTCGATAGTTTCAAAGTCAATAGTAACACAGAAAGGAGTCCCAATCTCGTCTTGCCGGCGATATCTTTTTCCAATATTTCCATTATCATCAAACTCGCACATAAAACTACGTTTGAGTTGACTAAATATATCTTTTGCTTTCTCAACTAATTCAGTTTTATTTTTTAATAATGGGAAAACAGCGATTTTTATTGGCGCAATTTTTGGTGGGAGTTTGAGAACCATTCTGGTTTCACTGCCAATTTTTTCTTCAGTAAAAGCTTCAGTCATAATGGCTAAGAAAGTACGCCCGACTCCGGCTGAAGTTTCTATTACATGAGGAGTAAATTTTTCACCGGTTTTTGGATCTGTGGAAGTCAATTCAGTACTGGAAAATTTTGAGTGTTGTGTAAGGTCATAGTCTCCCCTTGCATGTACTCCTTCCAGCTCGTCAAATCCAAAAGGAAAATTATATTGGATGTCATAGGCTTCTTTTGCATAAAATACCAAGTTTTCATGCTTATGCCATCTCAGGTTTTCTTTCTTAATTCCCAAACTCTCATAGAAATCCCAACGATTTTTCTTCCAGAGCTCATATTGTTCCATTTCTTCTTCTGGTCTAACAAAATATTGCATTTCCATCTGCTCAAATTCTCTAGTTCGAAAAATAAACTGTCTAGCCGTTATTTCATTTCGAAAGGCCTTTCCGATTTGAGCAACTCCAAAGGGTATCCTGACTCTAGTAGAATCAAGGATATTTTTAAAATTAACATAAATGCCTTGGCAGGTTTCTCCTCTTAAATATGTCGGTTGCTCCTGATTAGCATCAGATAGACTCCCCAGATTAGACTTTACTAAAAGGTTAAATTTCTTGACCTTAGTGAAGTCACTTTGTTTGCAGATCGGGCATTTCACCTTTGCAACATTTTTCTCAAATAGCTCATTAATTTTATCTTCTGACATTTTTTCGTCGGCTCTTATTCCTACTTCTTCGAGTAGTTTGTCTGCTCTGGAGCGAGTATGACATTTTCGACACTCGGTCAAGGGGTCTGAAAATCCGGCCACGTGACCGCTTGCTTCCCAAATCTTTGGGTTCATAAAAATTGCTGAATCAATTCCAACTATGTCTTCTCTCTCTTGAACCATGGCTTTCCACCAGGCTTCTTTAATATTTTTTGATAGCTCTACTCCATATGGTCCATAGTCATAGGTAGCCGCAAATCCACCGTAAATTTCACTTGAGGGATAAACAAATCCCCTTCTTTTACAGAGAGAGACAATTTTTTCCATTAAATTTTCTTGTTTCATAGCTGTTCTTCAATTTCCTTAATAATTTCGATAAGCTCTTCTTTGCCTATTCTCCCGCTTTTCTCCAAAACTCTCAAGTCTAGCATGAATTCCTCATATATTCTGGCAAAAACCATCGAGTCCTCAGATTTAAGAACTATCAATGTGTCGCGACAAGTTAATAGCCAGTCTTCAATTTCTTTATCAGACATTTTGTCGGGTTCAATTCGATCGCTCTCCTCAGAATATTTTTTCTCTCTAGTCATTTTAAATAGAATTCTATATTTAATTACTGATTATTACAATCTGTTTATCTTTCGAATGAATTCAGTGGATTTTAATTCACGATGATTAATTCTCAGAATATATGACTCTATGAGGCTTTTAATTTCTTTTTCTATTAAGTCTTGGCGCTTAACTTTTGAGTAAATTGGGAAAGAATTTGTCGTGATGAACTTTAGTAATTTTAAGCTATTTTCAGATATGGTTTCTAGCTTATAGGGGTGACATTGACTACAAACCATTCCTCCTTTCTCAATATCAATTTCGAAATTCTTCTGGTTTTCTATCCGTTTATGGCAAGAAACACATTCATCTAGGGATAATCCAAAGCCCAAAAGAACGATAGCCTTATAGAGAAAAAGATAGGCAACAAATAAAGACTTATCTTTATAATTAATTTTGAAATAATCTTCTGCCTCTTCATACAGTTCCGGATTTGGGGAGGCTTCGGGAAGCGTTTTGTTCAAAAATTCGCCGACTAAATAACGATGAGATAAACAATCTAAATTAATCGAATTTTCATTTAGGGAGATTGAGCTTTCAGCGGAAATAATTATATCAAGCTTCTTCCCCTTTATTAAGCCATAATTGGCTATCGTGAAAAGTTCTAGCTTCCCTGCAAGTTTTGAAGTGCTCTTCTTAACCCCTTTTCCTATTGCAGAAATTTTTCCAAATTCTCTTGAGAAAACCCTAATTATTCGATCGGTTTCAGAATAGTCAGTTCTTGCCAGAATGACGCCTCGAATCGAATAATTTCGGATTCTTTTTCTATTCAACCTTATTAGCTTTCAAGACCTGGTTGACTCTTTTTACAATCTCATCCGGAGTGTGTCTTGTTTTAATCAAGTAGTCTTTTACACCCAAAGCAAAAGAAAGTTCCGGGTCCATATCAATTTTTGATTCACCTAAATTAGTTAATAGGATTACCGGAATATTTCTGAATTTTCGATTTTTCTTCATTTCTTTGAGCACCTCAAATCCGTTTAATTCAGGCATAAGAATATCAAGGAGGATGATATCAGGAATTTCCTTTTCCAGACAAGCTAACCCTTCTTTTCCCGTTGCAGCCCAAGAGGTGTAAAACCCTGCCAGGTCGAATTTTTCTTGATACAATTCTGACAGTATTATATCGTCCTCAACAATTAAAACTTTTGCTTTCATTTTTTCCTTTCCCCCGAATACACGGGACCGATATCATCGGAATAATTACTTATTATTTAATAATCCATTAATGACAACTGCTTGGCAACCGGCAATTTAATAGTAAATGTTGTTCCTAGTTTATCGCGAGAATTTACTATTATATCTCCGTCAAGGGCATCAACTAACTTTTTTGTTATATATAAGCCCAGTCCTGTTCCTCCGGCAACAATACTTAGGGGATTGTGAATGCGATAGAACTTTTGAAATAAATATTTTTCTTCCTCTTTGGGAATTCCGACTCCCTTGTCTGATACTTCTGTTTCAATATAGCCTCGTTTTTCAGACATTCTGATTTTTACCTGGCTTTTTGGGAATGAATACTTAATAGCATTATCTATTATATTTTGAAAGATTTGAGCAACCCGATCTTTATCAGCCAGAGCATAAAATTCTTTTTCCTTTACATCAAATTTGATTTCAATATTTTTTTCATTAGTTTTTGCCTTAAGGTTCTCTATATTGTTATTAACTACCTCAATTAATTCTACAGGCTCTTTTCTCAAAGTGATTCTTCCCATATCGATTCTAGAGGCGTCCAAAAGATCTTCTACCAGATCAACCATACGTTGATTGCTATCAGCGACTCTTTTCAAAAATTTTCTTTGAATAGGGGTAATTTTTCCGTAATCTTCATTAATAATCATTGATAAGAACCCCTTCATCCCTGCTAGGGGGGTTCTCAGTTCGTGAGAAACAATTGAAATAAATTCATTTTTTCCTTGATCAAAAAGTTTTTGATTTGTCACATTTCGAATATGGATAAAGGCGCTCCTTGGCTTATCTCTTTCCTCCTGAATTAATTTATAAGAGAATTCAAGCCACAATCTTTTCCCCTGAACTTCAACTAAATGTTGCGTTTTTTTTGCGTTTTTTCCCTTAAAAACGGATTGGATGTCACTAATAAAATTAAGATTATTTATTTTTTGGGCATCGGTTTTCATCAAATTATCTGATTTCAAATACATTGAGAATAAATTCTTACTATCAATTACATTTATAACTTTTTCGATTTTCTTATTTAACAGTTTACTTTCTTTTATCCCGAAGATTTTTTCAATCGCATTGTTTACTTCTAAAATTATTCCCTCCTCGTTTATTAAGACTAAGCCATCAGTTGTATTTTTGTAGATATGAAACCACTTATCTTTTTCCGCGATAATTTTCTCGGCTGTTTTTTTGATTCCCAGCTGCAGCTTAATTGCTTTATTTAAAATTGTTAAAAAATAAATTAATTGGGGTCTCTCATTCAATAGCAAAGGGGCATCATTCCCTAAAATTATTGCGCCGACCGGTTCTCTATCATCATAAATTGGATCGATTGCAATGTAGTTACTTGAAATATCTTTTTCAATGATTTTTTCCCCGCATTTGGGACAGGTATTAATTTTTTTCCATTTTTCCTGTGTAAAATATGTAACTTCTTGTCGTGGAAAAACTTCCTTTATAATTCTTTTTACCACATCGGTTTCATGGTAACATTTAGCCTCGGAATGTTTTTTTGTTTGATCATAAGCCACAATCGCAATTTTTCTTTTATTTTCTTTTGTTTCGACAACTAAAAGCTTGGCATCCTTGATTTTCAGATAGCTTTTAACAGAAGCCATGACTGTTGTAATCTTTTGGGAGAAG
>CAZAFQ010000039.1:0-6042 GCA_964484885.1 uncultured Candidatus Saccharibacteria bacterium
GTTAAAGAAACCGATATAGACATTTTTGCAGGAGGTTATGGCAACATTCATGGAATGTATCAGAAAGAACCGGAGCTTGATGTCGAAAGGATCCGAAAAATTGCCGCCGGAACCGATGCTTTCTTGTCTCTACATGGAGGATCAGGAATCGGGCAAGAGCAAATCAAGGCGGCAATAAAGGCGGGGATTTCAAAAGTTAATGTGAATACCGAGCTGAGAATGGCTTATAGGCGAGGATTAACTGCCGCGTTAGATCAAAATCCGGATGAAATTGTTCCATATAAACTGATGCCTGTTGTTATTGATGAGACTGAGAAAGTAGTTATTGAGAAAATAAAGCTTTTCTCCTTAAAGTAAGCTTGAGGGTTTACTCTCTTGACTCTAATCTCTATAATCAAGGTATGGCTCTCGTAAGTTATCTGCCAACCTTACTTTTTTGGTGGTACTCTGAAGGTTTTAAAAAATTGTTTTACTTTTTCGGAGGGTTTTTTTTATATCTCAAAAATTTTTTTTCCGTCACGATTATTTTAAAAACCTTTTTCTCTCCTTGGAAAAAAATGGTTGGACCTAAAAAATCCGGTATCGATGGATATAAGGATTGGTTGACTGATAATTTGATTTCTCGCGGTGTCGGGATGGTTATGCGAACTTTTTTAATCGTTATCTTCTTCTTGGCTATTTGTTTCTTTCTGATTTTTGTAATTGGTGCCTTGATTTTTTGGCTTGGCATGCCGCTTCTGGTTATTCTAAGTTTTTTAAATATTTTTGCGGGCTGAATAATGGAAATAGATTTTAGGAAAAATGATCGACTGATAAGTATTGCACGGCTAAAAAAAACCTTTTTTAAACCAGCACTTCTTACTTTCTTAAAAGTGTTAATTTTTTTAGGTTTGTTTGGCTTTATTTTCTTGATTTTTATTCTTATGACCGGAATTGGTATCCAATTTGAATTGCTTGCTAAAATTTTGACATTCTTATTTTTTGTTTCTTTACCCCAGCTGTTTTTTGTACAAAGTTATTTTCGAGAGAAGGAATTAGTTCAGAAAATTACAAACGAGAGCAATAACCTTTATGAATCGTCAAGCTTTGAAGTGATTTCATTATTATCTGAGATTGATTTAAATAATCCAGATTTGGACAAACTGTTTCTGAGGCTCTTGAAGGTGCCAAGAGTTCGTTTTATCTCCGCGGAACTAGACTTTAAAGGAAATATATTTTCTAATATCCAGACAAATTTAAGAAATTTTAATAGTGCATTACTTTTTAAAAAAATAATCGAAAGCACCTTTTACCTTGCCAGAAAAGAAGGCGGTCCTCGAATTACCAGTGCTCATTTATTTTACGGTTTTACCGCTGCGCTGGTGAACGAACCATATTTATTAGCCGGAGGGATATCTTTTGAGGATATCGAGAATGTTGTTTTTTGGGCTAATAATCTTTTTGAAAAACAGGAGTTCCCAAAGACTACAATTCAAAAGATGAAATCTTCAAGCTCAGGTGTCGGTCATGATTGGGCCTCCGGCTATACGCTTGATCTCAACCGCTTCTCTCAGGATATCTCAAATCCTAAAATTTTTGGAAGCTTTTCAATTTATGGTAAAAAAGGGGCACTTAAACAGATTGAAAATGTGTTATCAAAAGATATTAGAAACAGCTGTCTAATAACCGGTCCGGTCGGTTCCGGAAAGACAACCACGGTTTACGGCTTAGCGGAAAAAATTTATTGGGGCGATACTCTTCCCCAACTAGCATATAAGAGGATTGTGTCGCTTGATATTGCAGCCCTTTTGGCAGGATCACAAAAAGAGGAGATAATTTCTCGGTTAATTTCAGTTTTTAATGATGCGGTCAGAGCCGGCAACGTTATTCTCTTCATTGATGATATCCATAAGCTGTTTATCGAAGGCAGTGAAAAGACCGGTACCATTGACGTTTCAGAAGTGATTATCCCTTATTTGAACTCGATCAGAATTATTGGAGTAACTACGGATAATTATTATCACACCTATATTCAACCAAAAACTCAAGTTTCCTCAGCTTTCGAAAAAATTGAAATTTTACCTACCGACAAGAATGAAACTCTCAAAGTACTTGAAGACTTGAGCCTATATTACAGCCTGAAATATAGACTCACGATTACTTACCCTGCCGTAAAAGAGATATATGATTTAGCGGATCGCTTTATTACGAATAAGGAATTTCCCGCCAAGGCTGTTGATCTTCTTGATAATATCTGCTCGGCGGCAAAGAACGCCAAGTTAAAAGTTCTGACTAAAGAGTTTGCCCAAGGAACAA
The DNA here is from genome assembly GCA_964484885.1 of uncultured Candidatus Saccharibacteria bacterium. Taxonomy (GTDB): domain Bacteria; phylum Patescibacteriota; class CPR2; order UBA1875; family CAZAFQ01; genus CAZAFQ01. The sequence goes on from CAZAFQ010000039.1 coordinate 2,296, forward strand.
TTGAAAATATGTTGAATATTCCGGTTAGGGAGGCGGGAGAAAAAGAGAAAGATACCCTAATCCATTTGGAAGAAAAGTTACACCAAAGAGTAGTGGGTCAAGATGAAGCAATTGTCATGGTCTCCAATGCGATGCGAGTTGCCAGGACAAAAGTAAATAAAACCAAAAGACCAATTGGGACCTTTCTTTTTCTGGGCCCAACCGGAGTTGGGAAAACCGAACTCTCCAAGGCTCTCGCTTGGGCTTACTTTGGAGATGAAAATAACATTATCAGAATGGATATGAATGGGTTTCAAGAAATTTCAAGTATTGATCGTTTCATTGGTAGAAAAATTAGCGGAGCGGAAGAATTGGAGGGGGGCGAGTTTGTTAAGAAAGTAAGAGAAAAGCCATTTTCCGTGGTTCTTTTAGATGAGATAGAAAAGGCGCATCCCGATATCTTAAACCTCTTTTTACAAATTCTTGACGAAGGATATTTTGTTGATGGTCTAGGCGGAAAAATTAACTTTAATAATACGATTATTATTGCTACTTCAAATGCTGGCGCTAGTCTAATTAAGGATGGCATCCAATCCGGTCGAAGCTTGGAAGACTTAAAGTCAGATCTTATTAGCTTTGTTGAGAGAGAGAATAAGTTTAAGCCGGAGTTCTTAAACAGATTTGACGGAATTGTCTTGTTTAGCCCCTTGTCAAAAGAAAATTTAATTGCGATTGGCAAGATGATGTTTGGGCAGATTAAAAAAGACCTTGAGAGTCAAGGATATGTAATTGAAATTGAAAGAGAGGCTTTGGAAAAAATTGTTATTTTAGGCTATAAGCCTGAGTTTGGAGCGAGAGAAATCCGTCGGGTATTCCGAGAGAAGCTAGAGGGATTCTTAGCTCAAAAAATATTAAAGAACGAGTTAAAGAAGGGAGAGTTATTTCAAGTGAAAGCTGCCGATTTAGTGGATAAGTCAGTAATTTGATTGCTAGAGCAGCTTTTTCACGTTAGAATAAACATAGCATTAAGGGAATTAAAGGAGGGGTTGGCTTGAAAAATATTTTATGGTTTGACGAGGTCGGTAAAGATGATACTGCTGTAGTCGGAGGGAAGGGGGCAAACCTTGGTGAATTGACGCGAGCGGGCTTTGATGTTCCGGAAGGATTTATTGTTACCGCTCAAGCTTATTTTGATTTTATTGAAGAGACCGGTCTTAAGGAAAAGATTAAACAGATTCTTGAAGGTTTTGATCCTGAAAATTCCGAAGACTTACGGCTTCGGGCAGTGAGAATTCAAGAAGAAATAAAAAAAGCCGATTTTCCCGGTGATTTAGCAAAAGAAATCATTGCTTCGTATCATCAGCTCGCTGAAAGAACCGGCATTCCGGTAGAAAAACTTTTTGTTGCAGTACGATCGAGCGCAACGGCTGAGGATTTGGCAGACGCTTCTTTTGCCGGACAACAGGCTACCTTTTTGGAAATCAAGGGTGATATTAAAGTTTTATCCGCCGTTCTCAAATGCTGGGCTTCTCTTTTTGAAGCTAGAGCAATCTATTATCGAAATGATAAAGGTTTCGACCAGCTCGAAGTCGGTATCGCAGTGCCAGTCCAAAGAATGATTGAATCTGAAAAAGCTGGTGTAATGTTTACGATTGATCCTACCGATAACGATCTCGACCATATCTCGATTGAAGCGGCCTATGGTTGGGGAGAAGTTGTTGTTTTGGGAGCAGTTACCCCTGATCGATACTTAGTTAACAAGAAAACCCTAGAAATTACCGATAAAGATATTCACAAACAAGAATGGAAAGTCGATAACACCTCCGGTCCTTCGGATACGACAGGGTCAGAAGGCATTGAAAAAACCGGAGTTAAAGTTCCTGAAGATCTTCAGGAAAAACAAAAATTAAGTGATGAAGAAATTATTCAGTTAGCTCAGGTAGGATTAAAGATAGAAGCTCATTATGGAGCCCCTCAGGATACGGAATGGGCGATTGAAAAAAATAGGGTTTACATGGTTCAGTCAAGGCCAATTACTACCCTGGCAGCTCAGTCCGAGAGAGGGGCAAAAGAGGAAAAAACTCAAGTATCTAAAAATATAATTTTAAAAGGTTCGGGCGCTTCGGCTGGTATTGCTTCGGGGATCGTAAAAATTATTCATTCCCCCACTGAAATAGGTGAAATTAAAAAAGGGGATGTTCTTGTAACGGAAATGACTACCCCTGATTTTGTTCCTGCCATGAAGCGGGCTGTTGCCATTGTTACCGATGAGGGTGGCCGTACTTGTCATGCTGCAATAGTATCTCGTGAGTTAGGGATTCCTTGTGTCGTGGGTACAAAAAAAGCAACGGAAGTACTTCAAAAATATCCCGAGATCACCGTGGATGGTAAAAATGGTTTTATTTACGAAGGAATAGCGGAAGCTAAGGAGACGGCTAAGGCTCAGGAGCAATCAGTTCCATCCTGTTCGGGAGAGTTAATTACCGCTACAAAAATTTACGTCAATCTGGCAGAACCTCAGTTGGCCGAAAAAATGGCAATGGAGGATGTTGATGGCGTCGGCCTTCTAAGAGCCGAATTCATTATTATGGAATCAATTGGCGAACATCCCAAAAAGATGATTAAAGAAGGACGGCAAGAAGAATATATCTCAAAGCTTCAAGAGGGGATGGAGAGTTTTGCAGCTGCTTTTAACCCGAGGCCGGTTATTTATCGGGCTACGGATTTTAAAACAAATGAATATCGAGGGTTAAAAGGCGGAGAGGAATTTGAGCCCCAAGAGTCTAACCCGATGATTGGTTACCGCGGCTGTTTCCGATATCTTAAGGACCAGGAAGAGTTTAAATTAGAATTGGAAGCTTTGAAGAGGGTAAGAGAAAATTATAAAAATCTCTTTTTGATGATCCCATTTGTCAGGCGGGTAGATGAATTTATGAAAGTTAAAGAAATCATACAAAGTTATGGCTTGAATAAAGAAATAGATCCCGACTTTAAGCTTTGGATAATGGTTGAGGTCCCTTCTGCGGTTATCGAAATTGAAAAATACTGTAAATTAGGAATCGACGGAGTTTCTATCGGTTCTAATGATTTAACCCAGCTAGTTTTGGGACTTGATAGAGACTCTTCTCTTGTTGCCGAGCAATTTGATGAGAGGCATGAGGCTGTTCTTGAAATGATCAAAAAGACTGTTGAGACTTGCAAAGAGCATGGTGTTACTTGCTCTATTTGCGGACAGGCACCGAGCGTTTATCCTGAGATAACCCAGAAGTTGGTTGAATATGGTATTACCTCAATTTCCGTTAACCCTGATATGATTGAAACTTCTCGAAAGGTTATCGCAACCGTTGAGGAAAGATTGCTTCTAAATGAGCTTTCAGAAGTAAGAAAAAGATTAGCCGAGCTAGAATTAAAAATAGGAGGCGAGTCAAAAAATGAACTGTCCTAAATGTGGGCAAGACGTTGTGACGATTAATGGTAAAGATGTTTGTACAAATTGTGGCATTTTAAGTGAAAATCCTCCCCTGAATGTTCAAATTGCTAATGGTATTAAGGCTAAGATTCCACAAGCGGAGCCCCCAGAAGAATATGTTTCACCAACAGAGCAGGGCTTCCAGCCAGGAACGTCAGCACCGACACCGCAAGAAACGGGAAAAGCTCAATCTCAGAAGCCCCCAGTCCCAAGTTCTCTGGAAAAGTCTATCCAAGAATTGACAGAGGCAGAGCCGGCTTCTTCGGCACCGGCTCAAAAAAGTAGTTTGCCCGATTTCC
>CAZAFQ010000040.1:0-5704 GCA_964484885.1 uncultured Candidatus Saccharibacteria bacterium
ATGACAAACGGCTTAAACAGCTCAAGCGCCATCATTTTTGGCAGACCACACTGGTGCAACTTCAATTCAGGCCCAACCACAATTACGGAACGCCCTGAATAATCCACCCTTTTCCCTAATAGATTTTGACGGAATCTGCCATGTTTACCCTTTAGCATATCGGCAAGCGATCGAAGTTTCTTTTTTGCTCCGACCCCACTGACTTTCTCTCTTCGAGAGCTATTATCAAGAAGGGCGTCAACTGCTTCCTGAAGCATTCTCTTTTCATTCCTGCAGATAACTTCAGGCGCATCCATGGCAATCAATTTTTTCAAACGATTATTCCGATTAATCACTCGTCGATATAAATCATTCAAGTCGCTAGCCGCAAACCGTCCGCCATCTAACTGAACCATGGGCCTTAAGTCTGGTGGGATAACCGGAAGGATAGAGAAAATCATCCATTCAGGTTTAAGACTAGCAAGATCAAATCCTTCGGCCCATTTTAATCGTTTCAAAGCTTTTTTCTTCTTCTGGCCTTGGGAATTTTCTACCTCATTTTTTAAATTACTTACTAATTCCTGGATATTTACTTTTTTTAAAAGATCAGAGATTGCCTCTGCTCCGATTGAAGCTGTAAAGACGTGCCCGTATTTAAGAGCATATTCACGATACTTTACTTCCGAAAGAAGAACTTTTTCCTTAAGCTCATCAATTTCTTTTCTGGCTATTGTTCGATATTTCTCTAGCTCAGTGATTTCTTTAGCTGCCGCTTCTTTCTCTTTCTTCTCTGAGGTAATTAAATTTTTCTTGGTTTTGAATTCATTATCAATCGATTCTAGAAGGGCTTTCTTCGCATCTTCATTAACCTCAGTAATTATATAATTTGCAAAATAAATAACTCTCTCCAAATCTCGAACACCAATACCGAGAATCAGACCGATAGAGCTGGGAGTACCTTTCAAAAACCAAATATGAGATACCGGAACTGCCAAACCGATATGTCCCATCCTTTCTCTTCGAACCAAGCTCCTAGTGACTTCCACTCCGCATTTATCACAAACAATTCCTTTATATCTGATTTTTTTGTATTTACCGCAATAGCATTCCCAGTCTTTACTGGGCCCAAAAATTTTTTCACAAAAAAGGCCATCCTTCTCCGGCTTTTGAGTTCGATAATTAATAGTTTCCGGTTTAGTTACTTCTCCATGAGACCATTCAAGAACTTGCTCCGGTGAAGCAATGGCAATCTTCACTGCATTAAATTCTTGAGTCTTCTCTTCGAATTTCGGCATTATTTTTTTACTCCCCCGACGCTTCGGTCGGGATCCCGACTACAGTTAGTCGAGATCTCTTAATTAGATTATTGTTTTGGTGGTTCTTCGCTCTCGGTATTAACATCGATAGTCGGAAGCTCTGTTGCTCCTTGTCCTTCGATAATCTGGATTCCCTCAAGTTCTTCAATGTCCTCTTGATAAGCTTCTTGCATTACCTCTTCTGCATCAACTTCGACATGAACTTTATCGTTTTCGTCTTTCTGAAGAAGATCAACTGAAAGGCCTAAACTCTGTAACTCTTTAATCAAAACATTAAAAGATTCCGGAACTCGGGGTTCTTTTATTTCGTCACCTTTGATAATTGACTCATAGGCCTTACTTCTACCAATAACATCATCAGACTTGATGGTTAGCATTTCTTGCAAGATGTGAGCGGCTCCATAAGCCTCTAGAGCCCATACTTCCATTTCTCCGAATCTCTGACCGCCAAACTGAGCCTTTCCTCCTAAAGGTTGTTGTGTAACCATAGCATAAGGTCCTACTGATCTAGCATGAATTTTATCTTCAACCAAGTGGAGTAGTTTCAACATATAGTTAATCCCGACCGTTGTTCTTTGATCAAACGGTTCCCCCGTACGACCATCGTATAGTTGAGCTCTACCGTCTTCAGGAAGGCCGGCTTTTCTTAACTCTTCTTTAATAATAGAGGCGCTAACCCCATCAAAAACCGGAGAAGCAACCTTGTAGCCTAGAGTTTTGGCTGCCCACCCAAGATGAGTCTCAAGTACCTGGCCGATATTCATCCTGGCTCCGACTCCGAGAGGGTTTAGAATGATGTCAATCGGCGTCCCGTCCTCAAGATAGGGCATGTCTTCAACCGGTAAAATTTTAGCGATAACTCCCTTGTTGCCATGCCGACCGGCCATTTTATCACCAATCGAAGTCTTCCTCATTTGAGCCACCGTAACAAATATTTGGCTAATGACTCCTGCCGGTAACTCATCCCCGCGTTCTCGGCTCTTCATCCTGACATCAATTACTTTCCCATGCTCACCTGGCGAAAGCCGCAGCGAAGAGTCTTTCACGTCTCTCGCTTTTTCTCCAAAAATCGCTCTTAAAAGTCTTTCTTCTGCCGTCAATTCTGTCTCCCCTTTTGGGGTAATTTTCCCAACCAGAATATCGCCCGGAACAACTTCGGCGCCCGCTCTAACAATACCGCTTTCATCCAAATCTCGAAGAGCTTCTTCACCAACATTTGGAATATCTCGCGTAATAATTTCTGGACCAAGTTTGGTATCTCTAACATCAATCACAAACTCTTCCAAATGGATAGAGGTATAACGATCATCATGAACGAGTTTTTCTGAAATAATAATAGCATCCTCATAATTACCACCGCCCCAATGCATATAGGCTGCCAAAATATTTTGACCAAGAGCAATCTCACCGTTATCAATAGCCGTGCCATCAATTAAAAGATCGCCCTTTTTTACCTTGTCTCCCACACAAACAACCGGTTTTTGGTTAATACAGGTCCCGGCATTTGACATTTCAAATTTTTCTAGAATATAAATCTCTTCTTGTCCATCATCATATTTGATCCGAACAGCATCAGCGGTTGAAGAAATGACCTCCCCATTCTTTCTTGCCCTGATTATTTGTCCGGAATCTTCGGCCGTTTTTACTTCGATGCCGGTCCCGACAACTGGAGATTCGGGCTTTATAAGAGATACGGCTTGACGCTGCATATTTGCTCCCATTAAGGCTCGCCTTGCTTCATCGTGTTCCAAAAACGGGATAAGGGCTGAGGGAACAGAGACGGGTTGCTTTGATGAAACATCGACGTAGCCGATTTCATCAATCTCCGCTTCATCAGCTTCAGAGTTTCTTCGAACCGCAATCACTTTTTCGGTAAAATAACCCCTATCATCAATATCAACATTTGCCTGAGCAATAATAGAGTTCTCTTCCTCCATAGCATCAATGTAAACAATTTCCTTTGTAACCCTGGGCTTGACTTTAATAAATTCTTTCTTAACTTTCGCTAAATCTTTAGCAATCTTTGAAGTAATTTCAGTCCCGGTCTTAACAATTACTTTTCCCTTTTCGTCTTTAATCGCCGGTTCTGCGATTTCTCCGATTGCGGACTTCCCATCATTCTTAACTTTTTGGACAACAACACGATAAGGTGTTTCCAAAAATCCAAAATCATTAACCCTGGCGTAACTGGCTAGTGAATTTACTAGACCGATATTAGGTCCTTCAGGAGTCTCGATGGGACAAATTCGACCATAATGAGTTCTATGAACGTCACGGACCTCAAAACCAGCTCGTTCCCTTGTCAATCCACCGGGACCAAGAGCTGAAAGCCGCCTTTTGTTTGCAAGCTCGGCAACCGGATTAGTCTGATCCATAAATTGTGATAATTGACTAGTAGCAAAGAATTCTCTGACAGAAGCAACAATGGGTCGAACGTTAACTAGCTGGCTGGCAGTAACGGTAGCCGGGTCATTGGTACTCATCCGATCCTTGATAATCCTTTCAGTTCTCAAAAGGCCAATTCTAAATCTTTGCTGAATTAATTCCCCAACGGTTCTCAACCGTCTGTTTCCTAAATGATCAATATCATCTTCTTGTCCTTGAGAGTTATTCAATTTGATAATTTCTTTAATCGCAGCCACTAGATCATCAACCCTTAAAACCCTATTTTCTCTTGAGTCTGAAGCACTTATTTCTAATCTCCGATTCATCTTGTATCGGCCAACTCTTGATAAATCATATTTCTTAAAATCAAAAAACATTCCATCAATTAAAGACTTTGAATTATCAGCCGTTGCTAAATCACCAGGACGAATTCTTTTATAGGTTTCAACATAAGCTTCCGCTCTTGTAGAGGCAGTATCTTTTTCTAAAGTCGCTTTGATATAATCATGCTCTTTATTAATATTAACATCGGCAAAAACTTTCAGAATTTCTTCGTTTGTTTCAAGCCCAAAAGCTCGGAGCAAGGTGGTGATTGGAAATTTTCTTTTTCGATCAATCTTGACATAAATTACATCTTGTGCCGAAGTCTCTAACTCTAGCCAAGCTCCTCTCCCGGGAATTATTTTGGCTCCGAAAAGCTTTCGATCTACCCCAGCTTCAGCCGTGAAAAAAACTCCGGCAGATCGAACCAGCTGGCTAACAATAACTCTCTCAACACCATTGATAATGAAAGTGCCTCTTTTTGTCATAACCGGTAAGTCACCCAAAAAAACCTCTTGAGTTTTAACCTTGTTATTGGCTTTATTCTTGAGCTCAATTGTAACCTTAAGGGGCGCTTCGTAGTTCATTTTTTTTATTTTTGCCACTTTTTCTGGATACTTTTCTTCTTCAAGATAGTAATCTTTAAAAGACAATTCCATCAACTTTCCTGTAAAATCTTCAATCGGAGAAATTTCGTCAAAAATTTCAGCAATCCCCTCTTTGATGAACCAATCATAGCTTTTTGTTTGAATCTCAATAAGATTTGGCAAATCTAAAACTTCTTGAGACTTCGTAAAATATTTCCTTTGTGCGGGAATCGTCCCAAGATCTTCTTTAGTTTTTGGCATAAAAACAACTGCTCCTTTTTTATATTTTAAAAAGTATTTCTTTTTTAGGAGTTTACTGGTTTCGAACTATTTTGGTTTTTTTATCTTTTGACAAATAAAAATATATAAAATAGATTGTATTATCTTTTTTAAATAACGTCAACTGTTTTTGTGAATAATTGTGGATAACTAAGTTATTTTTTTCTTTTCACTCTAATAAAACCTGAAAAAGGAATAATTTCAAGTCCTCTATTTTCAATCTTGTCAAACAGGAGATTCAGCCCTAAAGAATCACTAGCAATATGGCCAGCGACCACAACACTAATATGATTTTTCTCAGCCTTGGCTCTCAACTTTTCTGAAATATGCATTGCAATAATAGTCCCGATACCGGCGCGAGAAAGCTCTTCGTATATTTTCTCAGACCCTTCGGTTCCTCCAGTCATATCAACAAAAACCTTCCCGGCTCTAGAATTTATTCTTCCACAAAAGAGTGCCGGTCCAGCTTTAAGCTTGGCGGCTTCTTGATATTCTGGAATTTCTAATAGTCTTTCTTGAACATCTTCTACAGTTCGTGGCTTTTTTTCATCAAAAATTTTCTGGAGATAGGTTTGAACATGATTATCCGCAACGGGGTGAAAGCAAGCAAAAGGAATCTTCAAAAGAGTGGCTGCATCGATGGAACGGTTATGGTTGATGGGAGCAACAGAACGACTAACTTCGCTAATCCGGGGCTGAAGAATAGATTCGGCAACATTTATCGGAACTCCGAGCTTTGCGATGACATCTGCTTGCAAATGCATTACTTCGCTCAAGCCAGCAAGCGCTACTCCAGCTGGATGATGTGCGATAACTGCATCAACCCCGTTTCCGGTT
>CAZAFQ010000040.1:5714-5982 GCA_964484885.1 uncultured Candidatus Saccharibacteria bacterium
TTCTTTCTAACTCTTTGGCTAGAAGTAAGTCAGCTACGCTAATGTCGATCCCAACCAATACCTTTTTGATCTCTTTTTTCTCATCGTTATAAAGAATCCTGGTATCAGCATATGGATTGGTTAAGGCTTCTTTCTCGTAGTACTTTTTCTTTCCCTCTGACAACGATTCGAATTTCTTTTTTTCCTGTTCCAAAAACTTATCTTCTTCTTCTTTGCCTCTTGGATCTTCGACAATCCCTTCGTGGACTGCAATTTTATAAATTTCTTT